>CAYGQU010000064.1:0-10289 GCA_964352045.1 uncultured Planctomycetaceae bacterium | reverse complement strand
CGGGTTACGATAGCAAGGGTTTTTTCCATGGACCGATCTACAAGCAAAAGGACGAACAGGGGGGAGGGCGGGACGTTTTGGGTAGGACCAGGCGCTAAGCGACACTTTCCGCTGGAGAAGCGGTTGCACGCTTTAGCCACCTAGGTAACAACCATCGGCGCGAAAGATTAGCCTTCCCCAGTTCGGCTGAATTAGCACGCATAGCGGTCAGACTAGTTTCAATCGGCAAAGGCGAATAAACACGACCTTTTGGCCATTGCAACCGGCATATTTATGCTTGATTGGCTTCTATCAGGCAGAATGACCCTTAAATTCGTGTTTTTTAGCGGTGTATCAACTAAAAAAAGCCCCGGTTGCCCTGTTACCTAGACGAAGATATCCTTAACACCATTGGACGATTCACCATCTTCAGGCATGGTGTCGGGAGGATAAGCGAATGGCTAGCAGACTGATTCGAAATCAGTTGCCGGGTAACCGGTTGTGGGTTCGAGTCCCATGTCCTCCGCTCTGCGGTTCACTGTTGAAGGCTTTGAATCATTTCTTTTACGCACTCAGGCAGATAGGTGTTGAGGGATCAGATAGGTGTTATGGGAAAAGATGGGCCTCAGCAGGAGCTGAATTCAAGATGGCATCATTACTCCGCACTCCGCGGCAACCAACCTAATTTCAAAGATTTGCCGATTCTCAACGTTTTTTGGTATTCTTCCGATTTTTCGCGTTAGAACCAAACATCTTGTCAAATATAGAGTTAACGATTCTCCGTTACACGAGCCTTATCAATTACCGTATTGGATGATCCGACACCGAGTGGACGATTCAATGCACTTAGAAATGGCGGTTAACCGCTTTGTTCCTGGTGCTTGATTCATCCTGCCAGAGATCAGATTTGAAGAAGCTGCCAGAGATCAGATTTGAAGAAGGTAGTGGACAGGCCATCATGAAGATTGTAATTATTGGCGGATTAGTTTTTTGGGTTTCTCAAAAAGCTTAAACCTGCATCGGAACGATGGATTTAGGCACACGGTATTTAGGCGCACCGTGAGGATTGTCAACAATACACAGGATTTTGTTACCTAACGACGTTACCTAACGACTCAGCTGATTGAAGAAAAGCAGTTGAGAAGAACAAGATTCTCTTTTCCTACTACATACTCTCTTTTACAGCATTCGCAATTTAGCTTCGGAATTCTAATTCTTTGAAGGAAACACCCATGACGATGCCCCGCTTTTTTTCTATGACGTTTATGGCACTTGCCATATCGTTACTTTCAATTGACTCTGCTTTGTCTCAAACGACGATTGTCGGGGGGACAACGCTCAATGGTGACTTCAATGCGGATACAAGCACCGATGCCACTCGTAACTTTGATGTAACTCCCGATTGGATTAACATCGGTTCGGCGAATCAGGCTGAGGTAGCTACACGTTATTTTAACAATCCAGCTAGTGCGCTTGATCCTAATATGACCATCACAGGTCGGCACGCCCAAATTAACGATTTCGATTCGAGGAAGTGGGGTCTGGATACAGGTTACAGCATCGCCGATGGCGACATTTTTAACGTCAACTACGATTGGCTCGATGCCTTCAATTGGAACGATTCACTCGATCAAGTGCAGGTAACCCTCTTCACAACGGCCGACAATACGATCGGAGGAACGCGAACCGATCTTGGGACTTCGCTTACCAAATCCGTTCGGCATAGCAACTCATGGGAATATTACGAAGACAATGGCTTTTACACGGCCGGCGCTGCTGATGCAGGCAAAAATTTGTTTGTCGAATTGACAGGCTTCAATGGTAATCCAGGATCTAGTTCTTCAGGATTTGGCCGCGTTGATAACTTCAATCTAACCCAAGGTTTCATCGCGGGCCCTACCCCCGGCACACCTTCGGCCCCTAGCCCACTAACGGGTGTAAATCTCTTTAGTGACACCTTTGATCGCGCCAATACGGCGATCTCGGTTGATGATGTTACGACGGGCATGTCGTCTGATGTCTTTACACCGGTTGTGAATACAACGTACTCAGAATTCCGCGGATCGTTCGGCACCGCCGATGGAAACATCACCGACAACAAAATGCATGTTTCCGTAGGTACAGGAGAATCATTTGCAGGTATTGACCGTAACTTTATCGACCAAGAAATTATTGATGCGGGTGGTTTTGCGATTGAAGCGATCGTGGACCCCTCGGTTGGAATCAACGGTCGTCAAGATAATCGTTTTGCTGCAATTGCTGTGGGCTTAACGCAGTCCCATGCGACCGAAATGTCGGTACCCGCGGTCGATGCCTCGAACGGTGACCGTCAAATCCTCGAACAAGCTGCCTTTGCATTCACCATTGAAGACGACGGCCAATACAACGCTTTTGACAGTTACACCAAAGATAAACTCGATAATGGACTCTTAGGACCTGGTATCGACATTAATAATGTTGGTTCGGGAGATTTTGCCAAGTCGCAATCACATGACTTTGCTTCGGTAATCGACGATGGAAATCCGGACACCGATGGACAAAACGATTTTTTAGCACAAGTTGGTGCATTAGTTGTTCAAGATGAATACAAGGTACGCCTTGAATTTGCCTTCACTGACTTCAATGAGGGGTCAGATGTTGTTGTGACTGCCTTTATTCAAGATGTGCAGATTGACCTTGATCCTTCGGATGGCATCGAAGCGAATCCAGGTGACCGTGATACTTACACCTTTACCTGGCATGGAAATGATCAAAACTTCATCGCTTTCGGTGGCCGTTCGGCACCAACGTCGTTTGATAACCTGATGATCGAAACGCTGGGGGCAGCTGCACTTGAAGGTGACTTCAATGGCGATGGCACCGTAGATGCTGCTGACTACACCGTTTGGCGAGACAACCTAGGTCTTGACGATAGTGTGCTCAATGGTGCTGGTGACAATAGCGGTACTGTTGATGCGAACGATTACACTCTTTGGGTTGGAAACTACGGTGCTAGTTCTAGCTCGAGTGCCAGTGCTGCGGTACCCGAACCTACGACGCTAATGCTCATCTTAGGGCTGACTACCTGTGTTGCAGGGTCGCGACGACGAGTCAAGTAAGTTTTTACTTTCCTCTCTGAAGTAAAATTTCCAAAGCATTGGCAAGCGGGGTGGCTTGCCAATGCTTTTTTATTGTCGAAGATAAGCGTTAAGCCGAGTTTCAAGATGTCCTAGCGATGATTACGTTCATGGATACAATCGAACTAGGCCCTAGGCAAGAATGTGAACAATTGATAGGTCGTCTGTGCGATACGCTATATGCAATGAAATTTTTGGCAGGCAGCCGTTTGATGAAGCTTGGCCCTTAGCACGAGAAATCGGCTATTCAGGTATCGAGATTGCTCCTTTTACGCTTTTAGAGGGCAAAGCATCAAGTGATGTTCGTGATGTCTCGGCCACACGACGTCGCGAGGTAAAGCAAATTGCTCATGACGCGGGGCTCGAAGTCGTTGGGCTGCATTGGCTTTTGGCTAAGACCGAAAACTTTTATTTAACGAGCCCCGATGCTTTGGTTAGAAAAGAGACGATAGAATACTTCAAGGCCTTAACGCAACTTTGTGCTGATTTAGGGGGGAGCATCATGGTGCTCGGCTCTCCGCAGCAACGAAATCTTTTGCCGGGAGTTACTTACGAAGAGGCGGAGCAATACGCAGCGGAAGTTTTACGGGCCATAATGCCAGTCTGTGCTAGTCTCAATATTACCATCGCCCTAGAGCCCCTAGGCCCTGCTGAGGGTGATTTTTTGCAGACTGCCGAGTCGGCAATTCAATTGGCCAAGCTCGTTGATTCGCCTTGCTGCCAGCTGCACCTCGACGTGAAAGCAATGTCAAGCGAACCCAAAGCGATTGATGCGATCATTCGTGATTCGAGTGATTGGACCGTTCATTTTCATGCGAATGACCCTAACCTGCTTGGCCCTGGCATGGGGGATGTCGATTTCATGCCAATTTTCGCAGCCCTAGACGAGACGAACTACCAAGGTTGGGTATCGGTCGAAGTCTTTAAGTACGAGCCAAGCCCCCAACAGATTGCTAGACAGAGCATCGAGTACATGCGGCGTATGGCAGAAATTTAAGAGGCCTGCATTTCTAGGCGGGCCAATTAATTTCGTAACCTTTACGCTGTTCACGCGCGACAAAGCTGTTGGCCTGCGTGTCGCCAATGAATTGCTCCGTTGAGGGATCGAAGGTTAGCTTGCGTCCTAATCGCATCGCGATGTTGGTTGCGTGGCACACCGTCAGGTTACGGTGATGCGATTCCACATCAGAAACTGGTCGATAACCATTTTTAATACAGTCGGCAAAATCTTGCAGGTGCGAGTTTGCGGGTAAACGGCCCCCGTAGAGAGACTTTAACGCCCCTTCTGGCAAAGGATTTGTCTTGAGCTCTTCAACAGGCTTGCCGGTTAACTTACCACGATTAACAAAGAAACGTCTCTCGTCGCCTTCAAACATGATGCCATTGGTGAATCCCAGATCTTTGGCATTGTCAACGATATCGAGCTGAATCCCGTCGGCAAAAGTGACCCGAACCTGGAAGTTGGTAGCCGTGTTATACCGATCGTCGTAAACTGGCATTCCGTTTTTATCCATTGGATTAGGATGTGTGACGCTAATCGGTTCGATGGTGTAGGGGCCAATGTCGGCATCACATTTGTTGAGTGCCCACAAGGCAACATCGACATGATGAGCACCCCAGTCGGTCATTTTGCCACCGGAGTATTCATACCACCAGCGGAAGTAACCGTGTGTGCGGCCATTGGTATGTCCCGCGCCGTAACCTGTTAAATCTTGGACTTCATTACTGGCTAGATAATCGGTCATGGGAGCTTGCCCAAGCCACATGTCCCAATTCAATTCGGGGGGTATTTTAGCTTTAGGGATCGGACCGGAGCTAGGTGCGCCATCGAGGGCGCAGGTAACCCGCTTAATGTTGCCAACACGTCCGGCACGAACCATTGCCGCCGCGGTACCAAAACGGCGATTAAACTCCGATCGCTGCATCGTGCCTACTTGCAGCACCCTGCCGGTCTTTGCTTCGGCTTCGGCAATTTGTCGCCCCTCTTTAATGGTGAGTGTTAAGGGCTTTTCACAATATACATCTTTGCCTGCTTGCATCGCTTCGATCGCGATTTTTGTATGCCAATGGTCTGGCGTAGCAATAACTACCGCATCAATGTCCGAGCGATCCAGAACATGCCGGTAATCGACATCGGTTGTAATCGAAATCGGGTACTTATGCTTTTCATGCTCTATACGGGCTGATTGAACGGCACGTCCTGCTTGGATCATATCAACATCACAGATCGCTGCGGTTGGGCCGATCATCGAACCTGCACCAATCAAATTGTGGTATCGAATACCGCACCCGATCCAACCAAGCACAACACGTTCATTGGCAGACCGTGGTGGCTTGGCAATTGCTGTAGTAGGCAATCCCACGGCAGCGCTGAGTCCTAAGCTAGCTGCAGAAACGGAGGTATTTCGTAGAAACGAACGACGTGTAAAACCGTTAGGCATAATCAATTCACAGAAGTAGTAGGTGAAAAATGGGGACTTCGGAACCGAGGAAACAAGCTAAAGTAATTCCTAACCTCACTAATTATGTCAGAAATCTTAGGCTTTGCAACGATTGGCAAATCGGAAGCGAGCCTAATAGATGAATAAATTCATTCTTTCCAAAACATGGAAATTCGGGGTACCAGTTAAGCTATCAACCTTGACGCTCTTAGTGGAATCGCCTCAGAATCGTCTATATCTACTAATTAATAATCAGTTTTGAGAGATGGACATGAAGGAAACGATGGATTATCGATCTCGACTTATCGTTGTTTTCGCCCTACCGATGATACTCCTGGCTTGGCAATCAACAAAAGCACAGTGGCGTGAAGAGGAGATGGTTCAGGAATCGCTAACGGTTCTTGATGAGATGATGCAAACTCCTGCCCAGGCTATTCCACAACAATTGCTGTCGGGTGCGGAGGGAATTGCGATCATCCCCAAAGTCATAAAGGGGGGCTTTATGGTCGGTGCTCGATATGGTCGAGGCACTTTGCTAGTGCGCGATAATAATGGAGGTTGGCATGCACCCGTCTTTGTATCGATTACGGGTGGCAGTTTTGGTTGGCAAGTCGGCGTCCAGTCGACGGATGTGATACTTGTCTTCAAAACGAAAAAAAGTATCGAAGGGATACTAACAAAAAAGTTTACCCTAGGTGTCGACGCAGCCGCAGCGGCAGGGCCAATCGGTCGACAGGCATCGGCTGCCACAGATGTTCAGCTTGATGCAGAGATTTACTCCTATGCAAGGAGCAGGGGATTGTTCCTGGGGGCGTCGCTGGATGGTTCCATGTTGCAAATGGATGGTGTGGCAAATGCCGCCTATTACCGTAGTCCAGCTCCAGGCGAGCCGGCAGCCATTCCTCCCTCGGCAATACAACTCATACAAAAGGTAGCGAATTATAACGCTACCACAGTAGCACCTGTTGAACCCCTGGGTGCAACCACCCCCGGACAAAATCAAGACTCCAACGTCCAGGGCATTGTCGGCATCAATTCACTTGAAACGCCAAATCAAAAGTTGCCCCAGTCGCCAACTTTGGCACAGCAGTACTCGACACAAGAGTCGGTCCTCATTCGAGAACAGCTTAGCAAGACCTCTCCTGGCTTGTTCAATCAGCTCGACCCGGCGTGGACCCAGTTTTTGGCATTGCCGGCAGAAGTCTTTTCCAATCAAGGCGACCCACCGATTGAGGCGATCGAACGGTCTCTGCAAAACTATGAGCAGGTGATTACCAATCCCCAGTATCGCAGTCTTGCCCAGTTGCCTGCTTTTCAATCAACCTATGGCTTACTCAGACATTACTTGAGCACCTTGAGCAAATCCGATCGGTTGACCGATTTACCTCCACCACCCGCACGATAGCAGTTATTGTCGAATCTTTTGCACAACGCATCTTGTCGATTACGAGGAGATTCGATCCGGAGCCTTAAAACGTCGGCAACGCCCGAAGAATTCAAGCGGATTATCAAACACGATACGCCTAATGGTCGGCTCGCTGTGCCCACGACGTCTCATTTCAAAAATAAAGTCGGGTACGGCGGTCGGCTTCGACGGCCCCCAGTCGGCTGCGGAGTTCACCAACAGGCGTTCTGGCCCATAGATTTCGACCATGTCAGCTGCTCGTGCGGGAGTGCATTTTGTCGTCGGATAAAGGGTCATGCCCGCCCAGTAACCAGCTTCAAGAACATGCCTAACGGTGTGCTCTTCGACATGGTCTACCAACACGTCAGCTGGTTCGATACGCCCTTCATGCTTGAGCATATCGAGAATCATTCGTGTCCCTTGTAATTTATCTTCTAGGTGTGGTGTGTGGATTAGAATTAATTCTTGATGCTCTACCGCTAGTTCAACGTGCTCGGTGAAAATAATTGCTTCGTTGCTGGTGTTTTTATTTAGCCCAATCTCACCAATGCCTAGCACGCCAGGCCGTTCGAGGAATTCGGGAATCATTGCCAACACTTCGCGCGAAAGCGAAACGTTTTCTGCCTCTTTGGCGTTAATGCAAAGCCAGGTGTAGTGTTCGATGCCGTACTGGGCTGCACGATTTCGTTCGATCTTGGTCAATTGCTCGAAGTAATCTCGAAATCCCTCGACACTGCCACGATCGTAGCCAGCCCAAAACGCCGGTTCGCTCACGCCAACGCAACCCATGCGTGATAGCGTGGCATAGTCATCCGTTACACGCGAAACCATGTGAATATGCGGATCGAAGTAGTCCATCAAGCTTCTTCTTTCTTGTTCTTGGCAGGCAGGCTGTCGGCAGGCATGGAGATTCGTTCTCGGTTACTAGCTATCCAATTGGCATACCAAGCAGCATCGTATTGCCGACTAAAAATTTTTTGAATCTGCTCCACTCGATCGCCTTCTGATGTCTCTAGTAGTAACTGAAGCGCTTGTCTTATTTGCGAGATGCGATGGTCCGATGCTTTGCTTATCGAATCGATCCCCGCCGCTCGGTCAAGCCGATCAAGCGCGGCTGCAATATCTAGTAACCGTGAGCGTAATGGAGAGAACTCACGATCGAGGATTTCATCGGGTGAAATGGGGGAAGTAGTGTGGGGCATCTTTGGTAGAAGAATATAGAAATCGAGGCTGATTGAAACAGGCAGCAGGTTGCGGATGGATGCAATCCTGCCCGTAAACATTACCTAACCAGTCTGAGCGCTGCTGCTCAATAGGGCAACACCTCCTACGACCCGCATCCTAGAGAATGCATTAAGTCTAAACTGCCTTTGGGGCCGATTCGCAGGAAGAGGAGCCTTTCTACGGAAATTCTCTACAAGTCTTGTAATAATCAATTTTTCGCATTCCGTCGTCAGCTAATTAACGTTTCGTACATCAGGCCATCCGCATGCAAGAAAATCCTAGCCAGCGAGCTTTAGGTAGCGAGCGTACGCTTCGTACGCTCATGCGGTCGAAGAATCCGGCCGCCAAAGATACGTTGCTCGCAGCTATCAGCACTCAAAAAACAACCGCTGGTGGTAAGTCGTCGATTGAGCATGCGGCGCTTGCGCTCGGCGCGGTCCGTGCGTTGGTCCTGCGCGACGACTTCGCAGGGCACCGTGATTTAACCGAGCTTGCTGCAAAATTAGGTCCTGAGTCGAAGGCAGCCATTTATGAAACGGTGGCCGATAGTCCGATGGCTAAGTCCTTAGAAAAGCTAATTGCTTCTAGTAACCAAAAGCTTTCGCTACGCGCGACA
The DNA here is from genome assembly GCA_964352045.1 of uncultured Planctomycetaceae bacterium. Taxonomy (GTDB): domain Bacteria; phylum Planctomycetota; class Planctomycetia; order Pirellulales; family Lacipirellulaceae; genus CAYGQU01. Next base: position 1,508 of record CAYGQU010000064.1, on the reverse strand, counting down.
GAAATAGCGATAAACGGAAGCGTTGTTGCTTGCCTGCCAGCCTTGGTTGAACAAACATGTATTGCAAGTGATAACTGGATTACTGCCTATGCTCAGTCAGCTTTGGCATTGGCTCAATTGCTCTATGAGCAAGTTGAACAGTCACTTTCTGGCGTGCGGCAAAAGGGTAACGATCCCGCGTTCGCTCGCCGATCATCGGTCAACGCGCTGAATAAGGCAATTGGCAGCTATGCCGATCATCAGCGCAAAGAGCTTATCGAATCCTTACTGTTGCTTTCCCCTTTTGATGAACCTCTCTTGCAGCAAATTCTTATCTCACCTCGTCACTCAGCTCATGAAGACTTGCTCTCAATGCTTCGTACAAGCTCTTCACCGGCTGTAGCAAGAATACTCGCTCATGCACTACAGGAGTCGTCCACACGCCAAACTGTGCTCGACATCGTTGCAAGTCGATATGACCTTGTAACCCTAGGTGGAATCTTCCAGCATCTAAAGCTCCCTGTCAGCCTTCGGGTACGGGAAAACACTGCAAAAATTGAAAAATTTGCATGGTTAGACGAAGCGCAACAGACAAAACTCGATCAGCTCAACGATCACCAGAAAGAGGTAGCCGTTGTACTTGCAATGGCATCGAAAAGCCCTCGCAAAGATGTTGCCCGAATGATCGAGCAGATGCTCGACGCCCATTCCGAGGGAGCCCAACTGGCTGCCTGCAGGGGGATAGCTAAATTACCCAACAGGTACAGTAACTCTTTGATTGAAAAAGCGCTTCGTAGTTCCTACGCATCGGTCGTTGCCGAGGCGACATCTCAGCTTGGGCACCTACCTAGCGATGCAAGCCAATCATCGTTATTCGAGTTGCTCGATCATGAAGATGAACAAGTTCGCCATAGTGCTCAAGAGGCCTTGCCTGACGTAAGTTATGCTAATTTCCGAGATCAGTTTGCCCAGATGTCCGCCATCGAACGATTCGAAGCAGGTGAATTAACACGCAAAGGTGACCCGCAAGCGGTTGATTCACTTAAGAATGAACTTCATGCCGCGGCTGTCTCTCGACGCCTCAAGGGCCTCGAGATGATCGAACTAATGGGCCTCGTTGATACGATGTGCGAAGACATTATCGGCAGGCTCGAAGATGCTGACGTCGGAGTCCGCGTCGAGGCAGTCCGGTTGTTGGGCGAAGCACAGAAAACACCTCAAGTGCTCACCGCCCTGGCTACAGCGACGTTAGAGAAGTCACCTGCCGTTCGTGTGGCCGCCGAGGATAGCGCCGCACGGCTTGATGCACTCGATGAGATCGAGCACCTGATCGAAGTGCTCTTGTTGGAGGAGACGCGATGAGTTTTGAATTGATCCGAAATCAATTTGGCTCCGTACCAAATCACTTGCTAGCCAATACCGATGCCTGGAAAAGCATGGGGAATCGCTTTAGTGGCGAGCATCTCATGCTGCAAAAAGAGGATGTTATTGGCTTAGTGGTCATTATCATCTTCTTTGTCGTAGGATAC
>CAYGQU010000063.1:9386-10341 GCA_964352045.1 uncultured Planctomycetaceae bacterium | reverse complement strand
ACCGCCGGTGGAGGCGGAGCTCCTGACGCTCAGCAAGTGGTTAACTGGGATGGATCGGGTGGGGCGATGGATGGCGTTGATTACACTGGAATGCGTCCCGCTTGGACCCCTGACCAAGACATTGATGCGATCGCACACCATAAAGATGTCTATTTTCAGCAAATCAAAGAAGATCGCGCCCATCTGATATTCACCCACGATGACGAGATCACAGTGTTTGGTACGACTGCTGTGGGTGGTCTTTTCGCATCTCCTTTTTCGGTGCCCGCCGGGGGACCGGTAATGTTGTCAAATGGAAATATGATCGGCGGCTCGGGGGAAGTCAGCATCGAAACGGCAGGAGCCTATGGCCCCTCCTCGGCACAAGGGCTTTGGGCCTCGTTGCCTGAAGTTAATGGAATGCCTTTACCACGAGATGTCGATGGTCTTGAAGTTTGGGGTCCCGAACCAACGCCTAATGATTTTATGGGCGATGCTGATAAGTACTCGCTTGATCTGGATGCCCCTAGTGGCTTTGCTGTCTGGAATGGATCGGGGTCTTCCTATATCAGCCATAGTGCAATCGTAACGGCGGTGACAACGCTGCTTGGGCCACTCCCAATGGGCGTCTCCTTGCCGTACGACAATGCCGATGGAGAGGCAACAATCAACCTAGATGCCTTAATGGTGAATGATCAGATCCAAGAAATGGACCGCTTCGATGGCGATCCAGCGGGAGGTCCTTCCGACGAGATTATTTTTAGCATCCGTCAAATTATCGACCTTACCAGCCCCGACGGTTACTACGCCACAGGAAGCGAACTCTTTGTCCTCGATGGATCGGGTGGAGTCTCCTTTCTCGATCATGGGGGCCATACCTGGGACAAGGCCTATGCTTTGTCAGATCTGGCAATCATTGATCCCACTTTAGATCTCTTCGGAGTCATCGACATCAACGGCATCGAAGCGATTGGAT
>CAYGQU010000063.1:0-9376 GCA_964352045.1 uncultured Planctomycetaceae bacterium | reverse complement strand
ACCCTAAATTCTATGACGCTATTAAGCGGGCCAATCGTTTTTGATTGGCCCGCTCTTTTTTGTTCGAACGCGAATCGTTGTCTGAATTTTAGCAAGAAATCGTTGCTGATATGTCGGTTGAGATGCTGGAAACTTGATCCCCTTAATGAAGCTGATGATAAGACCACGAGATAATTATTACGTGGCAGATTTTAGCCGTTTCAACCATCGTTTTATTTGGAGAGGTTTAGTCATGTCTTGTTCACTCAAAAATTGGTTGCTAACAGTCGCCATCGTCATGTCGAGTACGTCGGTTAGCTGGGCAGTGATTCCTTATTCACCTGTTCCTGCAACGGGCGCTCCGTTTCCTGGCCCACTAGTTGAGCCAGCAAAAGTTATCACGGGTAAAGAGTTTTCACACGACGAAGATTACACGGTTGCTAGTGGGGTAGCTACGCCCGATCCTCAGCAAGTTATCAACTGGGATGGATCTGGCGGCACGATGGATGGAGTTGATTACTCGGGCACTCGCCTTGATTGGCAGAACGATCAGCAAGTAGATGCCATCGCTCACACAAACGACACGCTCTACCGCGAAGTTCTTAACGAAGCGGCTCATCTTGTCTTTTCGCACGATGATATGGTTACCAGCTACGCAACGGGCGTGCCTAGTCCTTATTTGGTGCCTAGCAGCGGCCCCGTTTTTCTTTCCAACGGAAACGCAATCGGAGGAGCAGGCGAGTTAAGCGTCGAAGAGGCAGCCGCCTTTGCTCCGCCAGCCACGCAATCTTTGTGGGCTTCGCAGCCAGAGATTAGCGGCATGCCACTCCCCAAGGATGTCGATGGCGTCGAACTCTGGGGAAGAGAACCAACCGAAAATAGTCTGGGTAATGCCGATAAGTATTCGCTCGATCTCGATTTCCCTTCAAGCACATCAGTATGGAATGCTTCGGGGTCGGGATACATTTCGCATCCGATGATCGTTTCGGCTGTGACAGCATTACTAGGTCCGATTCCTGGCAGTGCGGAGCTCCCTTTTGACGACCAAGAAGGACCCAACGCGATCAATCTCGATGCCCTGATGGTCAATGACGTTGTGGGTGATCCCGATGTCTTCGATCAGGAAATTTTTGGAGAAGGGGAAGCCGACTCGATCATTTTCAGTATACGTCAAATCATCAACCCCATGGATCCTGACGGGTATTATGCTACGGGTAGCGAACTTTTCGTGCTCGATGCAGCCGCAGGAGTTAGCTTCTTGGCACACGGTGGGCACCTTTGGGATCATGGCTATTCGCTAACCGATCTACGCATTTTTTACCAAGATCAAGAACAGTTCGGTGCCGTGATTGACATTAATGCTATCGAAGCAATTGCTCAGTTACCCATTCCGGGTGACTACAATTTCGACGGCAATGTTGATGCAGCAGATTACACCGTATGGCGAGATACGGAAGGATCGTTCGGACCAGGATTGGCTGCGGATGGAAATAATGACCTTGTAATCAATGGCCTTGATTACGATATCTGGGTAGCCAACTATGGTTACACTTCATCACCATCTTTTGCGACGGCATCATCGGTGCCTGAGCCAACGACGATAATGTTGGGCCTACTTGCCGTTGCAGGGTTACTAACCAAATCACGTCGCTAAGCAACCTCAGCTTGAAATTACCAGGGGCAAAGAGGGCCGGCTTGAAAGAGTCGGCTCTTTTTGTGCGTATCGAATAAATCATCTATAGCAATCATAACACTCATTTTGCCGTCTAACTTTCTGAATCTAAGCATCGCGATTCGGATCACCGCTAATTGAGATTTCACTGAATCATCCAGCGATGGGAAAAGGTAAGTATTGAACGCTAGGTGGTAGATCTATTTAAGCCTGTGGACAGATTGATACGGAAACAACTGATGCAATCAAAGCCAGAAAAATCAACTAATGCAACGGGAAGCGTATTATCGCGTAGAAATTTCCTGGGTCAGATAGCTGTTTCTTCCCTCGGTGTATCAAGTTTAGGCGCTACGGCACCTGCTATACACATTCATAAGCCAATCACACTCAGGGTATTGGGAACCGGAGTAACCCTCCGTGAAGATATTCGGAGACAGGCCGAAAAAGACCTTGGATTCAAAATCCATTTCATGCCAAACGGCAGTGCGGCAGTGCTCCAAAAGGCCTCCACCCGGCCTGATACGTTTGACGTCTATGAGCAGTGGTCCAACAGCATAAAAATACTTTGGCAAGCGGGTGCGATTCAGCCATTGGATAAGAGTCGAATCCCTCGTTGGAATTCACTTAACTCACTAGCCAAAACAGGTAGATTAAGTCCCGAAATGACAATCGGGGCGGGAGATGCACCGCACAAACTGTTGCATGTTCAACCAGATGGCGATCTAGGAACGACGCCTAGCGATAGGATTAGCTATTTGCCTTACGTTCATAATGTCGATTCGTTTGGCTACAACACGGAAGTCATTCCGGAAGGCATTGCCTATGAAACGGAGAGCTGGGGTTGGTTATTTGATGAAAAGAATCGAGGCAAAGTGGGGCTTGTTAATGAACCCGCGATCGGTGTGTTCGATGCTGCTTTAGCGGTAGAGGCACGCGGTTTGGTCTCTTTTAAAGATATCGGGAACATTACTCGATCGGAGATGGATCAGTTGTTTGAGGTGTTGGTCGAATACAAACGAGCCGGTCATTTTAATGGCATTTGGAATTCGGTACCTCAGTCAATTGAATTCATGGAGAGTGGTCGGGTTGCTATTGAGAGCATGTTTTCTCCAGCAGTTTCAACTTTGAATGGTCGTGGGATTCCTGTCACTTATGCCGCACCGAAAGAGGGTTATCGAGGCTGGCATGGAGTTCTTTGCCTTTCCGCCAAGACGACTGGAAGGGTGCATGATGCCGCTTATGACTACATGAATTGGTGGCTTGAAGGGTGGGCAGGAGCCTATATGGCAAGACAAGGATATTACATTTCTATCCCTGATAAAGCTCGCGAGTATTTGTCCGCCGACGAATGGCGCTATTGGTACCAGGGGGAAAAAGCAGGTTCTGATTTGCTTGATGCCGATGGTCGAGTTGCCGTAAAAGCAGGCTCATTAAGGCGTGGTGGTAATTATTACGAACGTCTAAGTAACGTCGCCGTATGGAACACGGTTATGGATTCTTATGAGTATAGTTTGCTCCGATGGTATGAATTTCTTAACGCCTAAACATGATGAATAATCAGACTGAGAAAACTGCTACTAGTGGAATGAGTGTTGGGGCCAAGATTTCGCTTGGGTTTGCCATCGTCTTGGCGCTGCATGTCTCGATTGCCGTTATGAGTCATTTCGGTTTAGAGAAAGTAGAACTTGATCGAGAGAAAATACGATCGATACGTGGGCAGGTAGAAACCTTTAACGAGATCGATCGACTGGTAAGTGAGTTGCAAAGGAACGTAACATTATTCGCGCATGATGGATTTGCTGGTCCAGAAGAACGAGCGTTTGAGCTGCTCAACGAGTTGAGCGAATCAATGGAAGAAGCAATTGAATGTTCAGAAAGTGAGGAAGAACAGTTACCTCTCATCAAGATGAAGCATCACCTTAAGAATTATCGCAATATCTTTACAGACGTTATACACGATCGTGCCAAATGCAACCTGCTATTAACCGATGATATTAGCAAAGCGGAAGAACGAGTTATCGAAGAACTCGATGAATTGGCCAGCAATAACCCCGATGATTTAACGGCACATTTAGCTAAATCCGAATTCGCAATGGCTGCCTTATCAGTTAAAAATTTTATCATTGGTCCTGATTCATCACATATACGCAGTACCATACAGCACCTTAAAAAACTAGAAAAAATTATCGCGGCAAATAAACAAGGGTTGGAGGGGTTTAGCGAGAGCACCGAGGAATCCTTAAAAGAAATTACAAAGCACTACCAAAACCGTATATTGCAGCTTGTGCAAGCGACTCGAGGTTATCTGCATTTGACAAATGTAGTATTAGCTGGTGAAGAACAAGAATTTTTGAGATTAGCCCGTAATCATCGGAAAGAGCATACACTTATCGCTCAAAAAATTGCTAAAGCCATGAACTCGGATAGCGATCGATTTCGAATGGCAAGCTATTGGTTCTCGTTTGTTACAATCGTGTTGGGTATCCTTGCTGCGTGGCTAATTAACCGCGATATAGGACCTCGGCTGAACGCCATCGCGAGCACCTTCGATCGTTTAACCGCTGGCGAAACGTGTGGAACCATTCCGGGCGTTGAAAGAAAAGATGAATTGGGAAGGCTCGCATCAGCAGCACAGGTATTCAAGGAAAAAGCTGCCGTTACGGAAAGGCTTCTCGAGGAATCGAAACAGTCACAAAATGAACTAAACCAGCTGAATAGTAAACTTGCTGATCAAACCGCAATCGCCGAACAAATGGCTTCGGAAGCGAAAGCAGCAACTGATAGTAAAAGTGAATTCTTAGCCAATATGAGTCACGAGATTCGCACCCCCATGACGGCGATTCTTGGTTTTACAACCATACTTGCGGAGACCGAAGACAAAGCGATTCATACGGATGCGATCAATACGATCCGGCGCAATGGTGAGCACTTGCTTTGTATTATCAACGACATCCTAGACCTCTCAAAAGTTGAAGTGGGTAAGATGAATGTTGAGCTATCACCTGAATGTCCGATAGAACTCTTGAACGATATCATTTTGTTAATGCAGGTTAAGGCTGATAGCACGCAGGTTGAGCTGCAAATGAGTTGCCAAACGGCACTACCCCAGACGCTTGCCATTGATCCAGCTCGCTTTCGACAAATACTTATCAACTTGGTTGGAAACGCAATCAAATTTACTGAGCAGGGGAAAGTTGAACTGATCGCAAGCTACAACAAAATCGACGATCATGGAGAATTTATTGTCGATGTGATCGACACGGGAATTGGTATTGATCAGCCACACCAAGAAAAATTATTTCAACCTTTTGTGCAAGCTGATAACTCGATGCGCCGTGGATTTGGAGGAACAGGCCTGGGATTAACAATCAGCAAGCGGCTGGCCCAGATGCTTGGTGGAGATGTCGAATTGGTTGCCTCTCAAATTGGTAAAGGAAGTCATTTTAGATTGACTTTAGCCAGTTACGTCATGGATCCAAAGCATACGAATACCGAATTAAACGATTCCTTAACGCGGCCTTCGTATTCTCAGCCCTTAGTCAACTCAGATCTTTCGGGTTGCCATGTTTTACTTGCTGAAGATGGCATTGATAATCAGCGTTACCTTCGTTTCCTATTAGAGAAAGCTGGTGTCGTCCTCGATATTGCCGACAATGGAAAGTTGGCACTTGAATCATATTCTCAAGCCATCGAAGCAGGTTGGCCTTACGATTGCATTATCATGGATATGCAAATGCCTGAAATGGATGGCTATCAAGCAACCAGCCTACTTCGCGGCCATGGCTTTGAGGGGCCGATTATCGCCCTCACAGCAAATGCGATGAATGATGACCGACAAAAATGCGTTTTAGCTGGCTGCGACGAGTACCTGACAAAGCCAATTTCCCCGGTTTTGCTTCTCGAAACCATCAAGAATCATCTACAGAAAAAATCTTATGGCGTCGGTTTAGCCGGTTTAAGAGATAGCTGATGCGTCGTGAAAATAGCTCATGAATGGTACATATTCTTGCCAAAAGGCTTACGAGACAGGAACAAAAAGCTAGAATGGAGCTTCTATAGGCATCGAGGGGCACAGTTTTCCGGCACTCTGAGGCAAGATTGTACGCTTATATCACGGTTCTGACTGGTAAAAGGTCGGGTACGAATTTCCCGCTTCCTCCGAAGGGTGAGACCCTCATCGGACGTGGTGGAACCTGTCAAATCGCGATTGCTGATCCGATTAGTTCACGCATTCATGCAAAGATCTCTGCGGAAGATAACGTTTGGGTAATCACTGACAATAGCTCACGAAACGGGACCTACGTCAACGGACAAAAGGTTGCGGAAGCAACCCTCGGCGATGGGCATGTCGTGCGTATTGGGACAACCGAACTTCAATTTCATGAGACGGAAGAACCACCTACTGCCGAGGGTGAAAACCCCCAACTAACCCAAACGATTGTCCACGAAGAGTCCGTCATCGACGGTGGCATCGACGAAGCATCGCTCGATGGCTTGCCCAACTCGGAGCAAGTCAAAGAGCTAATGCTCCTGTATCAACTCTGTATCAAGCTGCTAGGTAGTGGTGACCCGGAAGAGTTGGTTGAAACGTCGATTGATCTTTTACAAAAACGAACCGGTGCCTCTGTTGTGGGCTTTCTTTGGCGTACCGACGAGGGGGAATTACGACCTAAGCTCGTTTGCCCAGCCCAAGCAAAAACAGGCTTAGAAATGAGCCCCTCGCTGACTGACTTGGTTTCGCGAGCCGGGCATGCTGTCTGGGTAGCTAATCAAGAGTCGCCGGACAACAAGGAAGGAATTGGCCAGTTTGCTGATGCTATTTGCGCGCCACTCATCCAGCGCAAAATTCCTGACGAACAGAAGGCAAAGGACGCCAATGGCAAGCCGATCGAGAAGCCAATCCTTGGAGCCTTGCATGCCTACTTGAAAGATGATCGCTTCCGCCAGTCGGATTTTGACTTTGTTATCTCGGTTGCTAATTTATTGGTGATTTCCTTAAGTCGTGCGATAGAGCTTAGCCGATTGCAATTCAATCTAGCTCGACTCGTCCAGCAGTCACCTGGTTATGATGAATTGATTGGCGAGAGCGAGCCGATGCTCGAACTCAAAGCCAAAATCACGCGTGTTGCAACTGCTTCAGGATCGGTACTAATCCGTGGCGAGAGTGGAGCTGGCAAAGAACTTGTGGCTCGTGCCATCCATCGGGCGAGCCCCCGCTCGGAGCGGCCCATGGTGTCGGTCAACTGCGCAGCGATTCCAGCTGAGCTGATGGAAAGCCAACTCTTTGGTCACAAGGCAGGTTCCTTTACGGGAGCTGACCGGGACCATACGGGTTACTTCCAGCAAGCCGATCTGGGGACATTGTTTCTAGATGAAGTCGGCGAGATGACGCCCGAAGGGCAGGCAAAGCTACTACGTGTCTTAGAAGGGCACCCTTTTTTGCCCGTCGGTGCTACCCAGCCGGTGTCGGTCGATGTCCGCGTCCTCGCTGCTACGAACCAAGATTTACAAACCTACGTTCGAGAAAAGAAATTTCGTGAGGACTTGTACTACCGTCTCAGTGTTTTTGAATTACCCTTGCCACCGTTACGAGAACGCGGCGAAGACATCGAGCGTCTGATAAATTTCTTTTTCAATCACTTCCGACATGAGCATGGGCGCCCAGCTCTTGCGATGAGCGACGCCGCGATGGGTCGATTGTTGGCCTACAATTGGCCCGGTAATGTACGCCAGCTTCGTAATGTGATTGATAGTGCTGTGGTTATGACCGACGGAAAAGAGATTACCCCCTCGGTTTTGGCACTCCGCGATGCAACCGGAAGCGAAGAGGAACTCGACACGCTCAAAATCGAAGATTGGGAACGAAAGCTCATTGTCGAAGCACTCGCCCGTACACGAGGGAATGTACCCGAAGCGGCAAAGTTGCTTGGTATTGGGCGAGCAACCCTCTATCGCAAAGTTGAGCAGCATCAAATTGATCGTTAATTCATCGGGTAGCTAGAGTAGTCCCATGCTGGGTAGGCGGTTAGGATAGAAGTATGTTCCTATCGACTCTTGATGAACGACAAAAACAATGGCAATTCGATCGCGGTGCGCTCGAATCGTATCAATTGGAGCGATTCAATGATTTGCTAAAACGAATCTTGCCAACGAATTCGTTCTATCAAAAAAAATTGGGTTGCAACGCATTACAGCTAGAAAAAATATCGGACCTAGCATCGCTTCCGTTCACGACAAAAGAGGAATTAATCGAAGCCGAATCACAACGGCTCTGGAAGACCTATCCCAATGAACAATACGTTCGTTACCACCAGACCTCAGGAACCAGCGGAAGGCCGTTACCCATTGTTGATACGGCAGAGGATTGGCATGAGTGGATAGGCATTTGGCAACATGTGCTCGATGCGGCAGAGATTAACGTAGGTGAGACAGCAATGCTTGCCTTTTCATTTGGTCCCTTCATTGGTTTTTGGAGTGCCTTCGATGCGCTGGTTGCACGCGGTGTTCGGGCTATTCCTGGTGGCGGACTATCGAGCCTAGCCCGGATCGATTTAATCGAGCGGACCAGCGCAACGAGTCTTTTCTGTACGCCAAGTTACGCATTGCACTTGGCCGAGACGGGCGCGGTAAGCGGCGTGAACGTTAAAAACTTGCCCATCGAGACTGTCTTTGTAGCTGGCGAACCGGGAGGGAGTATCCCTGCGATTCGCAGCCGGATCGAATCGGCTTGGAACGCTCGCGTTTTCGACCATGCAGGCGCGTCGGAAGTTGGCCCTTGGGGTTTTGGCGACGATCAGTTACCCGGATCAACCCACGACGACTTGCCTGGCCTACGGATTATCGAATCAGAATTTATTGCCGAGTTCTTATCGGTTGATACGAACGAGCCCGCCAAGCAGGGTGAACTTTCGCATCTTGTGCTTACTAACCTAGGTAGGGCCGGGCTACCGGTGATTCGTTATCAAACAGGGGACCTCGTTCGACCCGAGTGGGCCAGTGCAACGGACCAAGCCGCAACTGATCGAAGCAGCACTTGTCGGTTCGTTCGGCTTGCGGGGGGCGTTATTGGCCGCTCGGATGACATGATGGTCATCCGAGGTGTCAACATTTTTCCTACGGCCATCGAGCAGATACTCTGTGAATTTGCGGAGGTAGCAGAATATCGGATGATTGCAACCAAACGGGGGGCCATGGATGAGCTTCGCATTGAGGTGGAAGATGCGAAAAATGAACCAAGTAGGATTGCCGACGCATTGCAAATCCGATTAGGTTTAAGGATCGAGGTTCAAGGTGTCGAACCAGGATCTCTGCCTAGAAGTGAAGCGAAAAGTCGGCGTTTTATTCGCGAAAACTAACCTTAGTTGATTGGCATAACTACCTTGACTGCGATACTACCCACAACCATTGAACGCATCGAAAATAACGGCATAAGGATCGCTTGGTCTGATGGCGTGGTGTGTGAATATCAAGCCGTTGGTTTGAGAGACCAATGCCCCTGTGCAACCTGTCGCGAGAAACGTTCAGCCAAGCCCGAACCAAAACGGGGGGGTACGCTAGAGCTGAATGTCCTTTCACCAGCTGAGGCCGAGTCGATTGCCCAAGGGGGTGTCAAAGTTGCCGGCATGCGGCCCGTTGGTTCGTATGCCTACAACATCGAATTTAGTGACGGCCACAGTACGGGGCTGTTCACTTTCGAGTTCTTACGAAAAATAGGCGAAACTACTT
>CAYGQU010000062.1:0-10364 GCA_964352045.1 uncultured Planctomycetaceae bacterium | reverse complement strand
GTCTAAATGGGTAGTGGGTAAGTTTTTTCTATCTAGGCTTTGTCAACTAGATACGAATGTTAATGATTTTGTTAATTACAACCGCTCCGAGTAACTGCGAAACAATACCCCCCACGAGCATTTGCTTGCCCATGTCGTCGGTAAAGAGTGGCATCATGTAGTCGGGGTTCATTCGATAAACGGTGATAAACAAAACGGGAGGTAAGGCGAGCAGTACGATACCACTTAAGCGTCCTTCTCCGGTAAGGGCTTGTACCTGCCCCCAGATCTTGAAACGCTCGCGAATTAATCGACCAATTTTGTCCAGAATCTCTGCTAAGTCACCACCTGTTTGGCGTTGAAGCACCACAGCGGTTACGAAGAACTTTAAGTCGAGGTTGGGAATGCGTTCGGCAAGATTTTCGAGCGCCTCTTCCATTGGCATCCCAAGATTTTGTTCTTCAAAAGCGCGGCCGAATTCTTTAGCAATTGGATCGTTCATTTCATTGGCCACAAGATTCAGCCCAGCGGCAAGGCTGTGGCCGGCACGCAACGCGCGGGCTATTAGTTCAAGGGCCTCAGGAAGTTGAGCGGCAAACTTATTGAGGCGATTCTTCTTTTTTAGAATCAACCAAGTGAATGGCAAAGCGATAAACAGCAGCGAACAAATCGGTGCAAATTTAACCGAGAGGCCAGCAAATGTCGGAATGAAGAAGCCCGCCAAAGCGGCTATCACACAAACAAATAAGAACTGACTAACCGTGTAGGAAACATCGGCTTGAATAAAGAGGCGTTCCAAATTCAAGTGGTTTCCGATCGCTTGCTCGATAGCACCGGCCCCCTTATCCCACGATTTTGCTAACAGATCAGTCGTTTCATCACCCTCCACTTTCCCCTTCTTCTTAGAAGTAAGTGCGGTGAGTCGATCTTCTACGACCGCTTCGCCACCACCACGCAAAGAAGCGACAGCCATTACCAAAACGGTAACAGCTACGAAGACCAACAAAGATATTATTAGCGGTGACATAATGATCGTTAGGGGCCGGAAGTCAGGGCAGTCAAATAAATAGTGTAGTTATAAAATTTGTTGTGCTGAATCGTTTAGTCTTGCATCATAACGCGTTCACGGAACGTGCTTGCTGGTAGGCGAACCCCCGATTGTTCAAGTCGATCCATAAACGAAGGACGAATACCAGTCGATATGAAGCGACCAATAGCTCGACCGTTCTCATCTACGCCATCTTTTTCAAACTTAAAAATGTCTTGCATCACGATCGTGTCTTGTTCCATTCCAAGTACTTCGGTGATATGAGTCACTTTACGAGGTCCACCTTGCAGACGGTTTGCTTGGACAATTAAGTTAACAGCGCTGGCGATTTGAGTTCGCATTGCCTTGAGCGGCATCTCGAAACCAGCCATCATGATCATCGTCTCAAGCCGTGCGATCGCATCACGTGGAGTGTTAGCGTGACAGGTAGTGAGCGAACCGTCGTGCCCCGTGTTCATCGCTTGCAGCATGTCAAGCGTTTCACCACCTCGACATTCCCCAATAATTACCCGATCGGGACGCATACGCAGCGAGTTCTTCACCAAATCCGTTGCACTGATACGTCCTTTGCCCTCGATATTTGGTGGACGTGTTTCAAGACGTACGACGTGATCTTGTTGTAGCTGAAGTTCTGCGGCATCTTCGATCGTGACGATACGATCTTCGTTTGAGATGAAACTCGATAGGGTATTCAGCAGGGTCGTTTTACCCGAACCAGTACCACCTGAGATGATGATATTAAGCTTTGCTTTCATCGCTCCTTCGAGGAGCATGACCATTTCGGGTGTGAGACTCTTGTAGTTAAGCAAGTCCTCAAGCTTAAGCGGATTCGAGCCAAAGCGACGGATCGTTACGCTTGGTCCATCCAAGGCAAGTGGCGGGATAATAGCATTAACACGCGAACCATCGGGAAGCCGAGCATCAACCATCGGACAGATTTCATCGACACGGCGTCCGACGCGAGAAACAATTCGGTCAATGATTTGTAATAGGTGCTTGTCATCACGGAAGTTCACCGGTGTTTTGACAAGGTTACCCCCTTTTTCAACATAAACATTCTTAGGCCCATTCACCATGATTTCGCTAATCGAAGGGTCTTTAAGCAATAACTCCATCGGACCAAGACCGAAGGTTTCATCAAGGACCTCTTCGACAAGTCGATCACGTTCGGCACGGTTGAGCAGCGTGTCTTCGGTGTCGCAAAGATGCTCGACAACAAGCCGAATCTCGCGACGCAAAACATCTCCTTCGAGTTCGCCGACTCGAGAAAGATCAAGCTTTTCAACGAGCTTTGAATGAATACGCCGTTTGATATTCTCGAATTCTGCTTCTTTATCGGCAGCAGATACGTTAATCGAATTGGTGGATAGCTTCGTCATGGCTGGGTATAGCGGTCGGAGAGAGGGTCAAACGGATTCCGAAGTGTTATGTCTCAAGGCATAGTTGCCCTAGGAAACATAGCTTAGTTGGCGCGCCATGCCGCCAGATCAGAGAAAAGGATCAAATCAAATGTTGGAGTCTAACAACAGAATGAAACGTGCGGTTACACGCTTACCTTAGACATCTCTAAACAGTTCGATGCCGTTACGGCCGACTAGGAATCGGATTGTAACGATTCCACATCATTTGCCGATTTTTGCTCACCCCGACTAGGCCAAAGTCCTAGCCAGCTTCGTGATTTACCAGTGGTATCGTTTGAATCGGTACTCTTGTCCGTACCCGATATGTGGGCAGCAAGCTGACTTATCGCAAGTGTTAAACCAGCTTTTGGAGCGTGGTCTAGAAGAGGAACTCCATTGTTCCGAACTTCGATCATGGTCTTAAAGTCGTTTGGTAACTGCCAGTAGATCTCCTGGCCTAAAGTTGCTTGAGCTTTCTTAAGACTAATCTGGGAACCACCTTGACCGACCCGATTGATAATGATTTTCATCTTGCCTTTAAGCCGTTCGTTCTGCTCAAAAGACATCAGCAAACGAACAACATTTCTCAGGCAAGGTAAATCAAGTTGCGAAACCATCAGTACTTCGTCTGCAACGCTCATGGCGAGCATATCGAGTTGATTGAAAGATTTCGAGGTATCAATAATTAAGTGCGTGAAAGTTGCTCGGAGCAAACTAATGACACGGCTTAAATCATCTTGTGTTACTAACGCCGAGTCTTCGAGTTGAATCGGACGGGGTAACAGATACAGGCCCGACGAATGCTTCGTTAACGAACGCTTGAGTAGGGTAAAGTCAAGACGTGAGATGTTTTGGGAGACATCCGTAAGCGTGTACTCGGGAATCGTATCGAGGTACACGTCGGCATCGCCCAGGGCTAGATCGAGGTCAAGCAACACTACGGAGTTTTTTTCGTCTCTTGCTAGTTCGCAGCCCAAGTTGACTGCCAAGCTTGTCGAGCCTACACCGCCGGTCGAACCAGCGATTGCTATGACTTTGCTAGAATTCGATCCGGCAGGATCATCGCCAAACCGAGTACGTGCAACGCGTTGAAGTGCTGCAGCAAGGTCATCCATCCGAAGTGGTTCGGTTAGAAATTCCTTAGCACCAGCCCGCATGCTCTGCAGAATCAAATTCCCGTCGGACGATGTGCTAGAGACCAGCAAGGTAGTTTTAGGATGCGATTTCGATACTGCTTCTACCAAAGCAATCGCTTGCTCGGGATCATCATCCAGAGCAATAAAGCCAACGTCTGCATTGGTTTGCTCAAGTACATCTTTGTAAAAGGCATAGCGTGAGCACTCAGCCTCGAGCCAAACCGTGTCGAGCCCCATCAGCATTCCTTTTAACGCTTCGCGCGATCTATCGTTGGGATCAACGATCGCGATTCGTAGGATATTTGGCATAATGGTTTACTAACTAAGAACGGGTAAAAGGGGCTTCGTTGTCTGTTTTCACCGCCAAGATAATTCGCTAATAATGGGAACCAATGATCAATAAATAGCTTATTTTGGCCCCTAAGGTCGGAATAAAAGATAGTTATCAATCCATGTCGTATCCGACAGGTCCGATCAAACCGTTATTACTGTTAGGATTGCTACTAGCATGTCCAGCCGTCTCTGGCTCATAAGGTTTGCTTGCTGGGTGAGCATAATTTGGTGAAATTTGCGGTAGATAAGCCTGGTTTTGATCCTCTGAAATTGTTGTTTGACTAGAGCGTGGCATCAAGACGGGCAAGTTCTCCCCCGTGTTTTCAGGCGATAGATACTCGCTAGGAGCGTTCGCAGGCATTCTGATGGTCTCGCTTGTCGAATTGTGGTGGATCATTGGATCTGCCAAAGTTGGTGATTGACCTTCGTAAGAATGCATTCCGTGATTCATCCCTTGATGGTAGGGCCCACCTTGAACGCGTACAGATGCACCGCCGATCGAAGGGCCGTTGACCATTGTCGGTGGAACCGAGGCGAATCCACCCGACTGGCAACTGCAGTTGCTACCATTTCTACAAGCACTGCAATTGTCAGGTACTTCTATCTTGCCCTTCATGTAGAAATCACAATCACATGGTGATGTGGTACCCATGCCTGGTCCGCAAGGTGGTACTTCATGGGGATCCATTGCATCGATCAATTCAGGAGTTACCAAGATCAATAGTTCGATCTCGTTAACATTGTCCTCGACTCGACGAAAGGGTACACCGAGGTAAGGTATATCTGAAAGCAACGGTACACCTTTCTTTGCGGTTTCGATTCTTTGCTGTATCAAACCAGCAATAGCAAAAGTTTGGCCGGCATTCATTTCGACAGCTGTATCGACTTGACGAACCGTTAGTGCAGGGATAGTGATATCGTTGATCGTCACGGAGCGAGAATCATCAATTTCACTCACGCGGGGTCGTACTTCGAGACGAATCTTTCCATTTCCTAAAACGATGGGAAGGAAGTCTATCTGCGTTCCGTAAGGTTTGTATTCAATCGCAACTTGTCCCAAACTCTGTGGAATCAGCACAGGAATTTCGCCACCTTCGTTGAAATTAGCAGGACGCCCACTAACCGCTACAATGTTTGGTTCTGCCAGTATCTTAGCGACATTATCTTGTTGCAAAGCATCGAGCCAACCGGCAAAAACATCTCCACCGTTGGTTAACGCGAATTCAACCGTTTGACCACCTGTGTCCACCAGCGTCGTTACCCCATCAGCAACATTGATATTGCTGAGCAAGCCCGAAACACTTGTGCCCAGAAAAGCACCACTGCTCGAAACCTGAGCGAAGTCGACTCCAAGTTGTCTCGCCCGAGTTCTTGAGATTTCAAAGACCTTGACTTTAAGTAATACCTGCTGAACACCCCCAACCGAGATGTTATTGATTACTTTTGGTGCATAGTCCGAAGCTAATTCGTAAATTGGATCGACATAGTCAGGTCGATCAATAAAACCAGTCAGCACTAAACTTTGGCTGTAGCGATACACCCTAACCGACGAGTTGGGAAACTGCGTTTTCAGAGCGTACTCAAGCTCGCGAACATCGCCATAGATGAAGACATCGACCGTATGTATCTTGCCCTCTTCGTCCCAAAGATTGACTTGCGTGACTCCCGCTTTTTTGGCCGATACCTGTACTTGAGTAGCAGACAGTGGTGTCACCGATAGCAATTCAGGATTGTTCACCTGTACGCGAGGGATTTTTTTATCAATCGTTAGAATACGACTCGTGTTGGTCGTCAGCTCAAGCTGATCTCCTTCGCCACTGATGCGCCGAACAACCGAGCCACTTGGGCTTATCGTTTGTGCACTAAGCGTGGTTGCAAGGCAGCCAACAACAAACATGGCAAGGCCAAGCGAGTTGAATCGGTAGATTTTGCTTAGGAACGATAAATGATTGTTTTTGAGGTGGTACATCCTTGTACTTTCCATTTTATGTTGCGTCGCGACTTCGACGCCTTACTGTTCCTTTGTGGGGAACAGTCATGCCCCTGATATTGGTAGCCAACGCTCCGCGTTGAGCAATTCCCTTTCGGGATTAATAGTTTGGTGTCTCTTCGTCTTCATTCAGATCAATTGGAAAATCGCTTTCTTGGCCCGGTCCGCTATTGGCCTTCGTCGGGGTTTCCGGCGAAAACGACATTGGATGAGCTAGAATTGATTTCCTTGAACCTCCATAGGTTCCTGATTGATCAGCCAGTGGCGTATCAGTATCTGGATCGAAAAGCATTTCGCTGACATCTTCCGCTTCAACGATTTCCATCCGGAAAGGTGCTTTAGCATGATTCTCGCTACTAGCCTTCATCATTCCGTAGATGGTGCTCAGCAAACCTGGTTTGGTAGAGGTTGCTTCGCGTGCTTGTTCTTCTACACGCTTGTTAAGATTCGAGCGACTTCCTAAAAGGTCATCGACGCTCACTTCAACATGCGTTGTTGATGTTTCATCGTTTGGGTTACGTGGAATCAGGCTTAACTTGCCAAGATTTTGGGCAAGATCGAGTTTGCTTGCTTGCTCTGGCTTAACCAAAAGTGATACCGTCTTCGGAATGCTCTTCGATTCATCCCCTTCAGCAGTGCGTTGAACTGCTTGTTCAACCGCAAAGACTCGTATGTTTTGTAAAATGACCTTGGTCATCGACTCGGGAATATTATTCCGCGTGTTGGCAGCTACAAAAAGTTGCACATCAACACGGTCGCCAGGGCTAAGTAGGCCCGCAGAGCTTTTTTCTGCATCGACCGAGATCGTCGATAAACGATATTCGGGCGGTATATTTGCGAGTGGATCGGCTAATTCGTCTTGAGCAAGTAGATGAGCTTCTAACAAGGGAGTACCAGCAACGATCGTCGTACGAGGACGACGGCCTTGCAAACCCTCGATTGAAGTCATCGCCCCCTTAGGCAGATTATTTGAAGGCCATTCTTGGAGCGTAACCATGTTGGCGTTGATTGGGTCGCCAAGATTAATGTTATGCAACGCCACATAGATTGGCGTCGTGTTAACATCTGTGGCCGGGCGGTTGGCGTTGGCATCCATGATTTGGCTAATGCCTACCGATGCGGCTAAGCCACACCCGAGTGCAAGTGCCAACAGAATTAAAGATTTTGGTCTCATGGTATCCCCCTCAGCTTGAATCTTACCGAAACCTAATGCTGGCTACGGAGTTCGCGCTGTAATTAACGTGCCTCGTCGTTTACTTCGGCATGATCGGTACATCCGATCCAGAAATTTAAGTTGCCTAACCGACACTACCGGTGAGCTGCTATCATTGCAGCCACCGGCAGTGAGTGATTATGAATTCGCTTCGTCTTGTATAAAAAGCTTCTTATCGTAGTGTAGCTTTGCTGATTGCCAGGTTGATCAGATCAACATTCCCGCCCAACCAAAGTAAGCAATGGTGCCGATAGCAATCGGAATACCGTAGGGCAAAAGCATCATGGTTGGCTTCCGTTCAGCTGCGATAGCAGCAAGCTTCTCGGGGTCTTTTACCGAGCTAATTTCGTTGAGAATCGACCAGAACTGACCATGGTGCTTGTTCCAACTTTTGCGTGATAGCACCATTCCGACAGCGATGATACCACCAACAATAGCCGAAACCCCAAAGGAAAGGGCGGTCGTGGTCCCCCAAACCCAGGCTCCGATACCAGCCATCAACTTAACATCGCCTGCTCCCATGCCACCAATGGCATAAGCAGGTAGCAAAAGTGCCAAGCCAACGACCGTGCCGATGAGGCTATAAGCAAGACCTTCCCAGCCAGGGTAAGGGCTCAGCGTAGCGCTGTAGACCCAGCCACTAACGACCATCGGAAAGGTGATCCAGTTAGGAACCTTGAGTTGCATTCCGTCGATAACGGCGGCTACGACAAGCGTTACCGTAACGAACCAAACAGGCCAATTGGCCACAATAGCATCAGAGAGTTGGGCGAAGTCGAGCATCTTAATATAGGGGGCGTGAGGTAATGCGGACTGAATTGGAAGGATCACAGATCGCCACGGTGTTTAATGCGACCTATTGAATTGCACCTAAATCTAGCCCGTAAAGTTTGCGCTGTCGGCAAGTACTCACCGCATTTTGTTCTGCTTCCAAAATCTGAGGCGGTTGATTGCTATAATCGTTACAACACTTTTTTTGATTGTTTAACCTTATTGCCCGGTAGGCACAAAAAACCCCGATCGGTAAATACCGACCGGGGCGAAGTGGTGTGCTAGCAGGTTCCAGCCACCGTGTGGGTGAGATCAGTTGATAAGGATTAGCTACCCGAACCAAGCTGACCTGCAACATCGGTGAACGTTGCCGTGGCGTTGGTACCGATTGAGCGGATTGCTGTCAAACAGACAATCACGATCAGGGCCAACATCACGGCGTATTCAACGGCCGTTGGTCCATCTTCTGAAACTAGGAACCGTTGAACTTTTTGTGCGAATTTCTTCATAGTAGTACTTCTCCTGGTGGTGGACTTACCTTGGATCAAGGCAGAGGACCTGCTAGTTGCGGGGTTTCAAAGTTCCCCGATGGCTGGTTCCTTGCAACCTACGAAGTTTCCTTCGCAGTGAGCTCGCAAAACGTTGCTCCGAACCGATTAAATTAAGCTTTTCACCCGAGAAGAAACCATTCGGCAGCCCGGCTTCCCTAATAGGGTCCTTGGCTTTGCGTCCCAACCTTACGGTTAGTTAGCCTTTCTCGTGGATAAAAAACGCAGCGAACTCTTGTTCATTGACCATGCTGTTTGTTACAGCACAGGTTTGTTCTAGGTAGGATTTATGGTGGGATAAGTTGCTTGATGAGTGGGGCCTTGCTTTGCTAAGCGTTTGCTTACTTAACGTTGCTCTTGGCCTTCAATTGAAACCTATGTCAGATTTCGGACTTGTCAAACAAACTTACAAAAATTTTTCTTTTCTAACCAAAAAAGCTCAAGTTGTTTCCTTGGCTATTCATACATAGCTTTTTAGTTCGCCGTGGGTTTGAGACTTTTGCAGGTTTCCGACTAGCAAGTGGAACGATAGATAGTTGTATTCGCTACAACCCTTACCCTCGTTGCGTCTTTGAGCCTATCCGATAAGTCAAAACCATTGATTTCAACCAGTCGTGGCATCATCCAAAAAAAAATCACCGAAATTAGATTCGATCAGGTTGCTAAAAAAGCGACATGCAGAGCTTTTTGCATGGCTGCGTAAGAATCCAATTGGCGGATACATGCCTAAGGCGCCTGCTGCCTCAGAACCAATTGCTTGGGCAACACTTGCACTTCGAAATGCTTATGGATTGAAGCTGGTAGATACCGACGTTTCTAACGTCGGCTCAGAATGGTTAGCGCGTCAGCAGCAAAAAGATGGTTCCGTTGGAGTTACGATCGACCAGAAAACCCCAGCGTGGACTACGAGCTTAGCAATCAGTGTATGGCAGGCCGTTGATTCGGAGAAATATGCACAGCCAATTGATCAAGGGATTGATTGGGCTTTGGATCAGAAACCTTGGACTCGACCAAAACACGAAAATTTCGGGCACGATACGATGCTCGAAGGATGGTCCTGGGCAGCTGATACCCATTCATGGCTAGAACCAACTGCTTTTTTCGTCCGTGCTTTTCAAGCTACTGGCAAAACCGATCATCCACGTTACCAACAAGCCGTCGCGCTGTTGATTGACCGCCTATTGCCTGCCGGCGGTGCCAATTATGGCAACACCATCATTCTAGGACAAGAATTATTGCAGCACCTACAGCCTACCGGTATCGTTGCCTGGGCTTTGGCCGAAGAAGTCGTTAATGACTCACGAATGGCAATGACGCTCGATTATCTTGAATCAACAGCTACCCTACCAACTGGTGTTGCATCGCTTGCCTACGCCACGCTTGGCCTTGCTGCGAACGGCCGAGACATTCAAAAATTGACTCCCCTTCTCAACGAAGCGGCTCAGCACGCCCTAGCAGCAGGTGGCATCCACAAAACAGCACTCGTAACCCTCGCTATTCAGGCAATGCTTAACCAATTGAATAACCAATTGGGAGCCGTGACATGAAGAACAGAGAACCAAATCCCAATCATGCCACTGGTCCAACACGCCGCACTGCGATTGCGTTGGGGGGATTAGCAACCGCTGGCCTGCTAGCTCCCACAGCGATTCGCAGCTGGCGAAAACAAGCAACTGCTTCGGTCTTCGTGGCAAAAAACCAGCGCTACGATGGCTCGCTTGTTGAAACAATACGCGATGGCCTAATAGCAACGGGACTCAATCCGGTTGAACTCAGAAGCAAAAATGTGCTATTGAAGCCAAATCTTGTCGAGCCGACTCGTAAGATACCGCACATGACAACCCATCCTTCGATGGTTGTCGCCGCGGCAGAGGTTTTTCGAGGGTGGGGGGCAACCGTTAGCGTTGGCGAAGGCCCAGGCCACGTCCGCGATACCGAAATGGCGC
>CAYGQU010000061.1:5454-10370 GCA_964352045.1 uncultured Planctomycetaceae bacterium | reverse complement strand
TATGATTTTTTCGATGTCTTCGTGCGCGGTGAGCTGTTTGGGTTCGAGCTGTATCTGCTCGTCGAGGCGGATGCCGGCCTGCGTGAAAACTTGGGGGTCGTACTTGTAGGTGAAGGCAGCCTGAGCTTCCAGGGTTTTCATGAACGCTTCGAGTGGAGCGGTTGCCTTGAATGTGAAGACGGTGACTCCGCCGCCGACCATACGCTGGTTGGGGCGAGGATTTTCAGGGCGGCGTTCCGGGAAGATCAATTCATCGACGCCCATCCTGATGGGTCCGCTGCGGAAAAAGAAATGCTCGAGCTAGGGATGTCGCGCGACATGGTCACGCTTAGCACCCAAGAGTTGATCGACCACATGAAGTCGATCGGTGCCGTCGTGACCACGCCCAAAGAAATACCACCCAACATTCCTTTGACACTTTGGAAAAATAATGTCGAGGGGACGCAACCAATTGCCACCGGCGTTTCCGACGGCTTCGCAGTTTATGTGAAAGCATCGCTCGTAATCGGCGCAGTCTTGTCGAGTCCTTTTATCTTTTACTTCATCTGGTCTTTCGTGGCGGCAGGGCTTTACCCACACGAAAAGAACTATGTGAAGATCTTCTTGCCCTTCAGCATCGGATTATTCCTGCTAGGCGCGATCGTAGCATTCTTCTTCGTTATCCAATATGTGCTGGCGTTTTTGTTCCAGTTCTACGACTGGATGGGTATCAGCCCGACGCCTCGCATTAGCGAGTGGCTTAGCTTCGTGCTAATCTTGCCCTTGATGTTTGGCTTGGCGTTCCAACTACCGTTGGTAATGTTATTCCTTGAGCGAATTCAAATCTTCAGTGCGAAGGTTTATCTGGCTTATTGGCGTTATGCAATTTTGGTGATCTTTATCCTCTCAATGCTGTTGACTCCCGCCGATCCACAGAGCATGTTGCTCATGGCGGGCTGCCTAACGCCTCTCTATTTCGGCGGTGTGCTACTCTGCAAGTACATGCCACGCAGGGTCTCATCGTTTGATGACGAGTTAGCTAAGAAAAACTAGTAAATCCTGTGCAAAAAAGTAGATGGTCAATCCAACCGGCGTTTAGTCCAAGGGTACTCAGGCTCGACAACATATTGCTGTAGGTATTTCGCGATAAGCCGTTCGCCCTCGACTCCAGCTTGTTTCATCCAGGCTGAACCTTTAAGCGAAGTCTTAGCTGCCGCTTCGTAAACGCTTGGGAATTTTCCATCACTTCGCACCTCGGAGGAAAATTCTTCGTCGAGCCGACCCTCTTTCAGTTGCTTAGCAATTCGCTCGGCATCGGACGAAGATCGGCGATCTTCTTCTCCGTACATTAACAAGAAACCAACCTTGCTTTGAACTCCCGGTTGCCTGATAGCATCGAGCATGCCAATCGCTTTGTATTTCCAAGGCGGTGTAATTAACGCCAGTGCCTTGATGTCGTGTCCTTGCTTGCCAGTGTTGAGCTTAGGTATCGACCAATCCACGGCGGTCGCATTCGTTGCAACGACCGCTCCCATGCCAACGCCGACGATGGCGTACTGATTAAGGTTTAGTTCACCTGCATCGTTACGATCAACCAAAAAACTTCGGATCGCTTCCATATCTATCTTGATCCGTGACGTAATTGTTTCAGGTACGATTTTCTTATTCGCGATTCGCGAAGTTCCTCGGAGAGTTCTTTGTCGATTACTATCACCTTGCAATCGAAGATCAACGGCCAGTACGGCCCAACTGGCGAGTTGTGAATCCTTACCAGGTTCTTGTAGCGTCTCTGCCAGCGAACGAAAGATAGCGCGAGACTCCCCCTCGTCAGCCAACAACACCGCCACAGGTGAATTCCTTCCCCCAAGCGGTTTGTAATAGGTACCCTGCAAGAGAACACCATCCGAGGTCTTGATTTCTACCGTCTCTGGAGCCAGCTTTTCAGCGGCAAAGCATTCAGTTATAGCCAGTAAATTGCTCAACGCCGAAACGATCGCAATAAAACAAATCAGGGCTCGACAAGGAATTTGGCACGAAACCTTGACCGACAGGCAGGGTTCTATCCGTAAGGATTTTGGTTGCCTGCCGTTTGTCGTTATTTGATTGGCCATAATAAACCCTTGGAAAAACACCAAATCAGTTTGTGTCCTAAAAAATCTGTCCGCAATAAACCGAGAAGAAACCGCTTTTCGAGTCGCAAAGTTTGCCTTCCTGCAAACGGCAGGGGTAAATAACCTCTTCGGAGTCGAAACCTCAGTATAACCTAAACCTCCTAGCGGTTTTACTTGCCCGAATCGGGTTAATAGTCGATTATAGTAGATAGATGAGCTGACTTCTTGTTGGCTCGAATTAAGTATCTAATTCCCTGTCGTCAAACCCTCGTTTCAAGGCACGTTTTGTCGGAGAATCCTATTCAGCCGAATACGACTCAGCCGGTCGAGCGTCGCTCTTCTTGGATTCGGGAACGCTACGCTGAACTTTCGGCTTGGCTAACGAGCCTTGCCCTACATATCGGGGCCTTGGTCCTTTTGGGGACGGTCACCTTGCTAACACCGCTCGATCAAGTCACCCTGATGTTATCGAGCCCCGTGATCGATGAGCCTGACGAAACGCCCCCCGATACGTTTCGCGTATCGGAAGAGCTATCGGTCGAGGTTGGTGCCCTTGCCGAAAATGGTATTGGCGATGCGGCAGCCGAAGCATCACTTGACGCTCTCGTTGATAATGTGGCGCTCGATTTGCAATCAATGACCGAATTAGGTGAGCTCCCCGCGATCGACTTGCCGACCAACATGGTTGCGAGCCCTGAACTGAAAAACCAAATCATGGTGCGCGGCGTGGGTGCCGTCGGAACGGCTGGCAGCAGCGGTGCGGTCGATCGGTTAACGGGTGAAATTTTGCTTTCACTGGAACAAAACCCCACGCTTGTGGTCTGGTTATTTGATCGTTCGGCAAGTCTACGCGATCAACGAGCCGAAATTGTCGAACGCTTTGATCGAGTCTACCAAGAGCTAGGCGTTATTTCCGATCAAGGCGCACCACAGTTTTCTGACCACATCTTCGACGAAGGGGACGAAGAACCACTGCTTACTTCTATTGCCGCGTTCGGGACCGACGTTGAATTTTTTGGCGACAAACCAAGCGCTGATGTCGAAGAATTAAAGTCCTCGATCAGCTCGATTCAGGAGGAAGAGAGTGGGCAAGAGAATGTCTTTAGCGCCATCATCAAAGCTGCCCAGCAGCACAAACGATATCGACTTCGTAAGCCTCGCCGTCACGTTATGATTGTCGTCGTCACCGATGAAGCGGGAGATGATCTCAATCAGCTCGATAAGGCGGTTGATACGTGCCGCAAGTTGCGAATGCCGGTTTATATTGTCGGCACCCCCGCCCCATTTGGCCGCCAGGAGGCGTTTGTTCGTTATGTCGATCCAAATCCTGAATACGATCAGACGCCGCAGTACCTGCCCGTTCGCCAAGGGCCCGAGTCGCTTTATCCCGAGCGATTGCGTTTGGGTTCGATTGGTCGGGGAGATTTTGATGGACCGACGCTCGATTCAGGCTTCGGGCCCTATGCTCTGACTCGCTTACCCAACGAGACGGGTGGTTTCTACATTGCGGTCCACCCGTTCCGAGTCGAAAGTGGTCGGGCCAATCGCCGGGGCCCGACAGGGATGACATCACAGATAGATTACTTTTTCGACCAACGCATCATGCGTCGATACCGGCCCGACTACGTACCGACAAAGGAATATGAAAAGCGGCTAGCGAAGAATCAAGCCATGGCAGCCTTAGTGCGAGCCGCCTCGCAGACTTGGACCGAACCACTTACCAATGTCCGCCGCGAGTTTCCGAAGCTTAATGAAGCGGATTTTACAAATGCCCTTAGCCGTGCTCAGCAATCAGCCGCCCTAATCGAGCCCCAACTTGGCCAAGTGGTTGCAATACTTCGCAAGGGTGAAAAAGATCGAGACGAACTAACCACACCGCGCTGGCAAGCAGGCTACGACCTTGCCATGGGCCGGGCTCTTGCCGCCAAAGTGCGTGCCGAGGGATACAATGCAACACTTGCACAAGCAAAGTCGGGGCTCACCTTCACCAACGACAAGAACGATACCTGGATTCTATCCAGTACCGACAAAATCACGACTGGCAGCGCTGCTGAAGCGGAAGCCAAATTAGCTAAGAAATACTTGCAACGCGTTATTGAAGAGCATGAGGGAACCCCATGGGCTTACCTGGCCGAACGAGAACTAAAACAACCGCTCGGTTGGGAATGGAAAGATACGTTCCGTAACTTAATTGCAAGAGCAGAGCAAAATAACAATCAGCGAAGAGAGCGTCGCGAAACACCCGAACCAAAACGTCGCCCACCGCCGAAGTTATGATTGAAAAAATCAATAGGCTTATAAAGCTCAATATTTTGCTTCAACTAGTCAATTTAGTAAAATTGCAGTAATGATTGCGTATGATTAC
The DNA here is from genome assembly GCA_964352045.1 of uncultured Planctomycetaceae bacterium. Classification (GTDB taxonomy): domain Bacteria; phylum Planctomycetota; class Planctomycetia; order Pirellulales; family Lacipirellulaceae; genus CAYGQU01. Next base: position 5,915 of record CAYGQU010000061.1, on the reverse strand, counting down.
TTCCAGGATTGCGTGATCGTCTCTCGCCAATAATTTCATAACGCCTCGAAGGCTTTTCAAGATCATGGGAAACTCGCAAAATAGTGCCACTCGTAAAAAAACTTCGAAACTACGCCGTGTTGATCTTTACACGCTCGATGAGGTGATTGCCGACATCGCCAATCTTCGAGATAAGGGTTACGAACAAGGGGGCAATTGGAATCTGTCGCAAATGTGCGAGCACCTTGGCGGCACGATTCGCATTGGCCTTGACGGCACCATGAAACCATTGCCGTGGATTGTCAGAGCTACACTCGGCAATTTCATGTTCTGGCTCTTCACACGCCGCCTGACGCGAGGCTTGAATGGCATTAGCACGTTGCCCGATTTAGTACCTACAGAAGCTGAAGCGGATAATAACGAACAAATCGACAAATGCCTTGCCACTATGGCCGAAGCCCGCGATCTAACCAAGCTGGAAC
>CAYGQU010000061.1:0-5444 GCA_964352045.1 uncultured Planctomycetaceae bacterium | reverse complement strand
CCCCTATCCTCTTACGACGTCCGTCACGCTAGAGAAGTGGCAGCAAATGATGGTCGTCCACTCGCAGCACCACCTCGAGTTCTTGAAGCCGAGAGAGTGACGCCAGTCACTCGCTGCGTTCAAACAGACCGTAGTTCGTGTTCCGACTACGTACATCGCGGCTGCCGCGCCAGATGATTTCGGATGGCTTCGCATCCGGTTCATCGAAATCTGAGTAGATTGCCGAGAGTTGGAAATCGGTCCATTCGGCATCTTGGAAATCATTAAGTGCTTTGGCGGGTAGCGCTACCTCGACATCCCAACCTTGAGCTGTTCGCACGGCGGCAGCTTCCATCGTTTGCTCGACTTGTTTGTTGGCATCGAGGTTTGTTACTCCGTTGGCGGTGAGCTTACCCACCTTGTCGGGGGCGCTAAGCGTGATTCGGGTAATCCCGCCACGCAACGCAGAATGCTTCTTACGGGTTCGCTCTGATCGAGCGTCTAAGAGAAGTTCTAGTTGATCAACTCCTGCAAGGACTCGTTCGTCAGTAACGCGAATCGAAAGAAAAAGTTCACCTTCGTATTGATTCGCCCTGAGAGAGAACGAGCCATCACTCGGGCCTTTCCAATCTTGCGATTCACCAAGAACGAGCGGTATTTCGGGCGTTGTGTGCCAAGCCTCTTGCTTCGAGTCGAAGTGTCCATCGACGATCAATCGCTTTGCAAGCTGAGGACATTCGTAAAGTCGATCAATGATCAGCGGAATCGATCGATCGATATACAACGGATTCTTAATTCCATTATTATTCTTCGATTGAACTCTTGCGTTGAACGTCGACCGACGAAGATTTGCAAAGTCGATCAGCTCCGAGAAACGAACCCGAATTTCTTGCTCTGCGCTACCGCCGGGACCGACCACGAGGCGAATATTTTCGGGATCGACCAAGAGCCCGCGAAGTGGCAATCCTTCGATCGCTCCAGTCACCTCAACCGATTCTGATAGATCGTTTGTCATGCGGATCGTAAAGACACCTTCCTCAAACCCGTCGGCATCTTGCACCATGATGGGGCTGATTTCTATCTGCACCTTCGATAGCATGCTTTCAACACGCTTGATGCTTTTCTCGGTTGAAATATTCGGAGGCAAAATGCCATCGAGTCGTAGGTTCACAACCTGCGGGCCTGAGGGTTCCATCGTAAGCCAAGTTATGTGGTCAAATTCACCATACTGATTGCCACGCAGTGACGAACCCCCACCCGTTGTGGCGAGCGAATAGTACTCGTTCCCATTTCGTTGGTATTGCACATAGTGGTGAACATGTCCTGCAAAAACCGTGTGAGGCCGATCGACCAGCATTGCTTCGACCCGTTTCCAATTGGTTCGATCCTTACCACCTTCAGCGATTTGCGATTCGGCATAAGTCCAAAGTGGTTTGTGGATAAAGACCAAAGTCCAACGAGCGTCTTGATTTGCATCGAGATCTTGCTGTAAGAACTCAAGTTGTTTTTCGCCAACATGATTCACCGGGTCTTCGCTACACAGGCAAACAAAGTGCACGTTCTTATAGTCGAACGAATACCACTCGGGACCGAACCGATCACGCCACAGACGGTGCATCACCGGATTAGTGAGATCATGGTTCCCTGCTACGAAGAAAAATCGCATTTGCAGTTGGTCGATAAAGCTGAGAAACTCGGCCCATTCCCTTGTGAGACGATCTTCGTCTTCCGTATAGCCTTCTATCAAGTCGCCTACCGAGACAACAAACTCAGGACGCAACAGGTTTAGTTTACGAACGGCATCCATCCAAACACCGGGACGGTGTCCCCCCGTACGGTCGGTCATGATCGCAAACTGAAACCGTTGAGGGTCATTCAGCAACGGCTTATTCGACCAAGGCTTGGGGCCATCGAGCTTTGGGAGCAGCATGGCTGGCGGGAATTTTGCTATCTCTTTTGTTGTGTCCCGCTCGTATTGATGTTCCGTTCCCGTATGCTCATGTTGCTCATGTGCCGAGGTGATTGATGGCAGGTAGCAAGAGAGTAGAAAGAAGGCAGATACGATTAAGAAGCGTCGAATAACCATCATGTTTTTTCCAATCAAAAAGCGATGCTTCAATGAGATGTGACTATCCACCAGCCACCCTGACACGCTACGCGAGAAAAGCTGAGAGGACAAGAGTCTACGCGAGTATTTCGCGCACAACTCTCGCCGATTCGACGCTTGTTAGCTTCTTATTAAGGCCGCGATAAGGGAAGGTTAGTCGTTCGTGGTCGATCCCCAGTAAGTGCAAGATAGTAGCGTGAAGATCACGCACTTCGACCGAGTCAGTGGTCGCGCCGAAGCCGATCGGGTCGGTCTCGCCGTAAGAGAAGCCTTGCTTGACACCACCCCCCGCAAGCCAAACCGTGAAGGCTTTGGCATGGTGATCGCGTCCAACGAAAGGCGCCGGCTTGCCACCACGATTTTCAGCCATGGGCGTGCGGCCAAACTCTCCACCCCACATAACGAGTGTTTCGTCAAGCAAACCGCGCTGTTCGAGATCGGTCAGCAAGGCATAGATCGGTTGGTCGGTTTCGCGACACTTGGTTACCATGCCATGGTCGATTGATTGCTTAGCCTCAGCTCCGTGGAAGTCCCAGCCCCAATCGAAGAGCTGGATGTAGCGAACACCACGTTCGGCAAGTCGGCGTGCTAGCAAGCAATTGTTGGCAAAACTTTCGCGACCAGGCTCAGCACCGTATAGTGCTAGCGCGTCGGCACTCTCTTGACGAAGGTCCATCGCCGTTGTTGCTTCCAGCTGCATCCTACCGGCAAGTTCGTATTGTGAGATGCGTGTTAGCGTTTCCGGATCGCCCCAATCGGCGTAGGTTTGCTCGTTGAGCTTAGTGATCGTCTCGAGGGTTCGCCTGCGTAGCGATTGGCTGATTTCCTTGGGGTTATTTAAGAAGCGAATCGGTTCGCCGCTGCCGCCGCATTGAACCCCTTGATAAACGCTGGGCAAGAAGCCGCTCGACCAGGCCGCTTCGCCCGCACTGGGGGATTTGCCACCCGATAGCAACACGACAAAGCCCGGAAGGTTTTCGTTCTCGGTTCCTAAGCCATAGGTTACCCATGAACCAGCCGAAGCTTCTCCCTTGCGCGGCGAACCAGTCAGGGTGAGTAGTTGGGCCGGGGCATGATTGAATTGATCGGTCTTCATCGTATGAATGAAGGTGACTTTGTCGAGTAGCTTCTCGAAATTGGGCATTCGGTCAGATACCCACTTGCCTGTCTTCTTCTCTTGATGGAACGGATAGTGCGAACCGAGCAGTAATGGCTTGCCGCGAAGGAAGGCAAAGCGTTCGCCGGCTATCAAATCGGCCGGGCATTCTTGCCCGTTGAGTCGAGTCAGCTCGGGCTTGTAATCAAACATTTCGAATTGGCTCGGTGCTCCAGCCATGTGGAGAGCGATCACGCGCTTTGCCTTAGGTGCGAAATGGGTAGCTTTTGCTAAATCATGTGTTTGCTGACTATTCGCATTGGCTAGTTGTCCCCAACCAGTCTGTCCAAACCAAAGTGCTCCTAAGCCCGCCATTCCTTGTTTGAGGAACTGCCGACGAGTAGCTTCTTGTTGCTGTTCAAAGCGAAGTTGTTCGAAAAGATTCATAAGAGGATAAGCGTTAGGTTGCCATCTATTGTTGGGGTTGTAGGGTTCCACAGCTATCGTTTTGTACAATTAAATAGCACTCTGTTTAGCAGCTAATTATTGAGAGTCGCATCAAGGTTGAGCAGCGCTGAGGCGACGATCGTCATCGCTCGATGGATCGGTTCGTCATTCGTGGAATCTGAGGCAATTTCGAGTAGTGCAGCGTGATATAATTCGCTTAACTCGATGATAGTTGCCTCGCTTGGTATTTGATTAGTTGCTTGTTCGTAACCCCAGGCAACTTGGGTTTCTATTGTCTTTCCCTGTTCTATCATTCGCGATCCGAATCCTTCGGCAAGCTCATGATAAGCTTCGTCATTAAGTAGTGCCAAAGCCTGAAGGGGAGTATTCGTTATAGCGCGCTCGGCAGTGCAAAGCTCACGGCTCGGAGCATCGAATGTTCGCATACTTGGATAGGCCGAGGTGCGTTTCCAATAGGTGTAAATCGCTCGACGGAAACGATCTTCACCTTCAGAAGTGGTCCATTTCTGCTCGTTGTAGACACTTTGCCAAACCCCCTCGGGTTGATACGGCATGACCGGTTTGCCATATCTTTTGGGATTGAACTTGCCAGAAAGGATCAACGCTTGATCGCGAACCATTTCAGCACTTAGTCGTTTGCGTGGCCCATGGGATAACCATTGGTTCGTCGGATCAAGACGGATGGCTAAATCCGATCGCTTGGCATCTTGTCGGTAAGTGGCCGAAAGCACGATCTCACGCAACAGTGATTTGAGTTGCCATTGGTGTTCTTTGACAAAATCGGAAGATAAATTATCAAGCAACTCAGGATGTGTTGGCTTGGTGCCTGTGGTTCCAAAGTCGTCTAATGTGCTGACGAGACCATGCCCAAACAGCTCACGCCAAATGCGATTGACCCAAACACGAGTGGTAAGCGGGTGCGCTTCCGAGGCAATCCATTGTGCTGTTTCTAATCGTCCTTGTATTTTTTGTGCCGTCGGTCTACCGCCATGGTTCGTTGCCCCTATCATCTTAGGTACACCTGGTTTGAGTAACTTTCCTTTAACCAAGAAGTTACCACGCTCAAAAAGGTAGCTAGGGCGTCCTTCACCGCATGGCAATTCGTCCATCACAGGAACTGCGATATTCTTAACGGCATCCCGCTTTGCTTCTAACTCAGCCGATTCCAATTTAAGTTTGCCGATAGCTTGATCTTGACGAAGCTTTTCCCATTCGGGATTGTCGGTGGTGGCGATACGAAGACGGCGTATTACCAGTGCGCCTTGCCCGTCGAGTGTTTTACCATGCTTCAGCGTCAACCTTAGGCGATCATTAGCAGCAAGTTCTAAAGGACCATTGATTTGTTGATCAAGAACAAAGACTGCCCAGCGGGGTCGAATTAAACGACTATAGGCACCCCAACCCTCTTGGTTGTCTGCAAGGGATTCTTCAGCCGAAAAGAAGGGATTCGCTTCATCGCCATAGACGCTATGGAATAAGACTTCCTGCTCACTTCCATCGGCACGGATGACAAACAGCCGAAGGCGTGACAAGACAAAACCAATCTCAGGAATTTTTAACGCTTCTTCGATATCTTTTGGCAAAGCATCGAGTCGAACGGCGGTAATGGCTCCTGGCCTAGCAGGTGCCGACAGGGTGTAGAAAGATTGGTCGGTGATGGTCCCTTCGGCAACGACCTCATTTCCATCGGAGGCTCCGATTCCCTCGGCGGCTAATCCCTTAATGGATTCGTCGATTGGTACAACGGATAACTCCGTCTCACCAGTTGATTCTGCTTGATCAATTTCTAGGCCA
>CAYGQU010000060.1:7544-10383 GCA_964352045.1 uncultured Planctomycetaceae bacterium | reverse complement strand
GTGGTGGAATAAACTACCCAAATCTCCGAAGTGGTTCGGTCGCTTATAGTTGCGGCCCGTTTGCTTCGTTGACACGCAACGCTCTGACGATACGATCATGGGTGAGGGAAGAAGCGTTTTTTTGCTCCTAGAGGCTTTATATTCTGCCACAGAAATGATCCTCGACGGCAAATTGGAAACTTTTCTTAGCTAAACAGAGTTATTAAAGGTCTTATGACAATGCGATCGAGTGGTTCGTCCTCGTTCGTCTTGTTTTGATTTATATCTTGATCGGTCCTTGCTGTCCCAAGCGGCCCTTTTTACCTTTACCCCCTAGAGCACCTCTCGGCATAACGCCGAAGGATTTAAAGTAAGAGATAAGTTATGCAGCGTTATCGCGTTAATGTCCCTCTTTTGGTTGGGTTGATTGTCGGTACTTTGGTGGTGACCATCGGAGGGTTCTTCCTCTACCGTTTCCAACAAACACGCAATGCGGATCGCTTGCTCGTTCGGGCTGATGATGCTCGCGAAGAAGGAGATATCCTCAAAAGCATTTCGTTTTTGAACCAATACACCAATCTTCGGCCTGAAGATACGGATGCCCAGGCAAAGCTTGCGAACACCTATGCCGACTTGGTCGATGAGCCTGACATCCAAAGAAGCCAAATCTTCGGCGTGCTAAGCCAGCTCGAAAGCACGGTACGGGCGCAACCGGATAACGCAACGCTTCGGCGTCGATTAGCCGACTTGCTAATTCGATTCCGTGACATGCGATCGGCATTGGTGCATATCAATCAATTACTAAACCAAACGCCAAACGATCCTGAGCTTGAATTACTTCGCTCGGATTGTTTGTTTTCGACCCAAGACTCGCAGGCGGTCGGACAGGCATATCGTTTGATAGGCTACGATCCCGAGACCGATACTTTTGACAAAAGCAAGGCGATTGCCGCCGATGAACCGAAGGTTTACATCCGCTTAGCGACTACATTGCGTTCTGATAACAAGGAAGATTTAGCCGACCGAATCGCAGACCAAATGATTGAGGCAAATCCAGAGAATGGTCAAGCATTCCTGTATCATGGTCAGTACACAATAAATCGCGACAAGGAAAAAGCTGTAGAAGACTTTAAGACAGCGCTAGCAATTGATCCCGATGATCCTTCCATTCTTATCGCTAATGCGCAAATTCTATCGAGTGACGAGGAATTCGAAGCGGCTGAAAAACTTTTGAAAGATGCCATATCAAGAGACGTTGAATCCTATTCGCTCTACCAACAATTGGCTGGCCTTGCATCGCGAGATGGTGATTATGAAAAGGCAATCGCGATTTTCGATCAAGGAATTGCTGACTTGCCGCTAGAGGAGTCGCATAGCCTTATCTTCCTTCGTACTCGATTGTTAATCGAACAGAAGCGATTCGAGGAAGCAGAGGATGCTATTCGTGAGATGAAGATAGCAGCAGCCGTTAACGAGCCCATGATTAAGTTCCTCGAAGCTAAGCTTGATATGGTTCAAAACAAATGGCTTGATGCAGCAAGGAGCTATGAGAAGCTTAAAGTCGATTTAGCACAAAATCAGGCTCTAATAATTGAGCTAAATTACTTACTTGGTTTTTGCTACGAAAAACTTGGCCAGTCAGAAAAGGCGCTCGATTCATTCGAAGTCGCCCTGCAAACCGATCCTACTAACAAGGTTGCTCTTGCTGGCCGTGTTCGGATGCTAAATCAATTGGGCCGTGCCCCGCGTTCAAGCAACACTTCCGAAATTTTCACCGCGCTTGCTGAAGAAATCTCAAAACCTAAGTCACAGCAAGACTGGGGTTCTTTTAACAAAATAATTGATAGCTATGTCGAACAGAGAGATCTTTCGCCTGCTATGCGAGCGGTGCTTGAGGCTGAAGTTTTAATGCGTCGAGAAATGTACGTCGAAGCGCGCAAGAAATTAATCGAGTCCTACAACCTTGACAAAGAGAATATCGGCGTGCGACGGGCAGCTGTCAAACTCTTTGCTGCCGACCCAGGGCAAGGGCCTGTCAAAGCTCTGAAACTATTGGATAAGCTCGTTGACGATTTTGGTGACATGCCAATTCTTCGGCTTGATCGTGCTGATCTTTTGATTTCGATCAATGACGAAGAGCTGACTGACCAATTATTCGCTTTGACAAAAAATCTGGGCTCCTTGGATAAGGACCAAAAGATTCAACTCTGGGACGGAATGGCAAGTCGTTTTCAACGACTGCGTGATCGCGAATCGCAGCAGTTTTGTATGCAGCAGGTTGCTGAACTATCGCCAAGTGATTTGCCAACGTTGATTAACCTCATGCTGATGGCTAGCCAATCAAATGACGAAGTAGGTATGAAGGATGCCCAAGATCGAATCTTAAAAGTCGTTGGAAGCAAAGACAACGCTACTTGGCTGTTCACTGAAGCTCATCGTTTAATCGCGCAGTATCGCAACGAAACACAAAATCCTGAAATTTTAGAGAAGGCAAGCGGGCTCGTAAAAAGGGCTCTCGAACAAAGGCCCGAGTGGAACCAATTGTATTTGGTTCAATCTAATATCGACTTACTTAAAAATGATGCTCGTGGCGCTTTGAAGAATCTGGATCGTGCCGCTGAACTTGGCCGGCCTACTGCCCTATCACTTTACCAGCACGCCAAGCTATTGATGCAATTTGGTCGTTATTCGGATGTACTGCTACAGCTAGAGCAAATGACTCCCGAAATTCGTACCCGCTTGCTTGGGCGCGAATACGCTGAAAGTCTTTACCGGGTAGGCCGACGTGCTGAATCGCTGGCGGCGGCTGAGGACTATGCCTCGGTTGCTCCCAAAAATGGCGACGTTCAGTTCTGGTACG
>CAYGQU010000060.1:0-7534 GCA_964352045.1 uncultured Planctomycetaceae bacterium | reverse complement strand
TTCCGAAGCCGCCAACGTTTGGCTTGCGTTGGTTAGTCATCGTGTTGCGACGGGCAACTTGGAAGGAGCCGAGCAAGCCATACGCAAAGCACAGATCAATTTAATCGAAGACGACAACATTTTGTTCTTTGCTCGTTGCTACGAGGTAATTGGTCGCTGGGTCGATGCCGAGGCACTCTACAAGCAGGCAGTAGAAGATGCTGTCGGCACCGAACCAAAGGCGAGGTCAATTCGTCTTTTAGCAAGGTACTATTTATCGCCCACTTATCCACGTGATGATAAGTTTGAGAAAGCGACTCCTTTTATTAATGACTTGTTAAAGCAAGCTGCTGATGGAGTTCTCGCCAAGGAAGATGAAAACGTTCGATGGGCACGCAGCACCGCAGCGCGTATTCTTGCCTCCTCGGGTGAATATCAAAAGCTGCTTGATGCTGAGCGCATTCTGTCATCGAATTCGATTGAAGGAGTATTGCCTAACGAAGATAGACTTCTGATGGCTGAAATTTTGGCACCGCGTCCGGAACCTGTTTCAAGACTAAAAGCTGTTCGATTGTTTGAACAGATTCGCCAGGATCAGCCCCTTTCTCTCGATGCGGAATTGACCCTTGGCAAATTATACTTTGCTTTGGGTGACTGGCGCAATTGTCGCGAGCAAATGATTGAGTCAATTGCCCGGGTCCCGTATGAACGAAATGTTAGAACCAGATACATTCAAATGCTTTTTGATCGAGGGGGACCAACTGAACTTGATATGTCGATTCGTCAGCTAAAGCGTCTGAGGGAAATGGCACCTAATAGTTTCCAGACCCGCGAATTGATTGCTCGTGTCGCAGTCGAACGAGGCAAAAAAGCCGATGCCGCTGCTGCTATGAAAGCGATGTTGCCACGTAACCTGAATCAGGTCACCCCCGAGCAACTACCACTCGTCCGACGCGTTGCATCCATGTTAGTTGATTTTGAAGACTATAAAGCTGCCACTGGACTTTATCAATTAGCAGCTCAGCAGGGCAACGGAGGAGATAAAATTGCTTTAGCCCAATTTATTGGATCCTACATTGATATTGAGCAAGGCCTCGAGCAACTCGGAACACTCCGCGCAGAATTGGGTGAATTAAGTGCCGCTCGTGCAGGTGTCTACATCTTGCGCAAAGAAATTGAAACCGATACGCCCACAGAAGCCCAGTTTGAGCAAGTAATGGATTGGATCGATCGAGGCTTACGTGAAGACCCAGCTAATGTTGATCTCAAAACGCTTAAAGCGGAGTTATTTGACTTACAACGTGAATATCCAACGGCCATTGCTTTGTATCGAGGACTCTTAGAGGGTAAAGAGCTTAACGGGGTTCGCCGGGCCATTGTTCTTAACAACTTGGCCTACATGATGGCACTCTCCGAAGAGAGTGAGTCATCTACTAACGAGGCCAAAGATTATGTAGCTCAAGCGATCAGTATTTTAGGGCCTCAGTCAAACATTCTCGATACACGGGCGATGATTTACATTGCTGCGGGAGAATATAGCAAAGCGATTTCTGATCTTGAATTAGCAGTGACAGATTCACCGACGGCTTCAAAGTATTTTCACAAAGCGGTAGCCCATTTGCGATCGGGAGAAAATGAACAAGCCGCCCGATCGTGGGAAAAATCACTCGAAATGGGCCTCGAACGCAAAGATGTTTCGGCCCTTGAGAAATCAATGTTCGACGAGATTAAATCCGAACTCGAAGGGCTAGGATTAGTAAGCGCATCACTCTAATTTGCAGCTAGATCGCTTATTTACCTAGTTAGATCAACTATTTGTAGGATTCCTTAGGACTAATTAGACTAAAGTAACGTTTGAGTCGGTTCGGGTTGATGCTTCAAGTCTCGATCAAGCTCAAACCTTTGGTCGTGATTACATGAGAAAAGGCCTACAATAGGTAGCGTTTCATATGAATAGCGTATGCAAATATCGTTCATGGCAACAGTCGAGGTCTTCGACTGATTGGTTGGGAATGCGGAATTTGTTCAACGGCATTTTTGCGATGATCTTGACCGGTATTGTTGGCTATGCTGGACCAGCGTTTGCAATTACATCCAGTGCGGCAACGGAATCGAATACGTCTAGTTCGAGTGAGTCTACTCCCTTTCAAAAATCGCAACCAACGATTTTCGATTGGTCACAAGAGCTAATCGGTGCCGAGGTTCCTGAAGTAGGACATCGCTACGCTCAACTAAACCGCGAAGAACGCAAGTCCTTACGGCAAGGTTTTAAGCTTCCTCTCGATGCCATTGCAAAAGCAGATACCACGAGTGACTTATTTCGCTTGGCTATCGTTCGTCCCTTGCCTGATCCGGCAAAGCCCTTTATTCCAGTTGATGCTAACGGCGATGCCTCGTCGAATCCCTTCGCACAAGAAGATGTCGTGAATGACCTGGGTCCACTTGGTCGGATGTTCGCTTTGGAAGGAACAGCGGCTAAGGCTAAACCTGCATCCAATACCAGCACGAACAGCACGGCGGATAGCGATCCTTTTGCAAGCGATGATCCGTTTGCTTCGGAAGCGTCGGTCCCTGAACCAAAGAATGATTCGCCACCAGCTAACGAAACTCCTGAATCAACACCTTCGGAGGACCCCTTCGATTCGATAGAAGGGGGATTCGAGGCTGATCCCTTTGCTGATTTTTAATCGTAGCAATACGAGCCGTCGTTGCCACTTATGCTGATTGTAACGCCAGCAGCGACGAATTACTTTGCTGTATTCAGGCATGCGACTCGTCAGTAACTATTATTAGGTTTCTTCCCTGAAAAAATGCCGAGAACGACGTGGGCTTTCTTGGCAAAGGTGCTATCTTATTAGAAGGAGCAAAGTACAGCTTTGCTGTAATGCTAATAGCAATTATTATCGTTTGAGGGAGTAGTGTGCCGATGGCTTTCGCATGTTCCACGGCTTGGAATCATTTGGCTCAGAATTTTTCGTCACGAAATCTCTTGCTGGGTCTGATTTGCTTTTTAGCAACCAACTTTGTTGGTTGCTATGATCAGAAACAGGCTCCAACACCACCACCTGCCCCCCTCACAGCAGAAGAACGCTTTGAGAATTTTATCTCGATCCTCAAAGAACAAGTCGAGCCACATGATAGCTTCTCAGCTTCAGGCGATGGTACTGCTTCAGCATCAGCTAGCTGGGAGGCACAGGTTTCGTACCAACTGATCCCCCCGGCCGACGGTAAACCGATGCGTGCTGTGTTGTCGATTCATCGCAAGTCGGAGGTGACCGTTCTGCTTCCGGAACCGAGTGAAGAAGAGTCAGCAGCCAAAGCGGAAAAAGATGAAAAGCAATTGGCGCTTGCCAAGGAATTTGTTCCTGAACTCGTTGAAGCGACCAAAGGTGGCAATCCTGCAAGTCGCGTTGCTTCGTCACCAATTCGGACGCTCCCCGATCAGGACGTCAGTCAGTATGAAATGCAGTACAATGGTGAACGTTGGGAAGTTCTTACTCCGCTTGATAGCAATGAAAAGCCATTTACAGCAGCAGCTATCAAGTTAGCGCTTGCTCGCCAGTAAGCTTCTGTTAGGACCAGTAAGCTTCGGTAAGTAAATGCTCTTGCACCTTGCCGTTAGTTCGATCCGTTAGGCAGTGTTGCTAAGTTACCTTTGCGGAAGGCTTCTGCCATAGCGCGTGGCACCTCGGCTTCGGCCAAGACGACTTCGCCACGCTTGGCTGCAACTTCGGCTTTCATCTCTTGCTCGCGAGCAATAGCGTCGGCACGTCGCTTTTCTGCCAAGGCTTGAGCCATTCGTGTATCGGCTTCGGCTTGGTCAGCTTGGAGCCGAGCTCCAATGTTTTCGCCAATGTCGATATCAGCAATGTCGATCGAAACGATTTCAAAGGCGGTGTGCGCATCGAGGCCACGCTCTAGTACCGCTTTGGAGATTCGATCGGGGTTTTCCATGACTTGTAGATGATCGGCAGCCGATCCAATAGCGGTAATGATCCCTTCGCCGACACGGGCGATGATGGTTTCTTCCGTCGCACCACCGATGAGTTGCGACAGGTTGGTTCGCACGGTAACGCGAGCACGAATCTTGAGTTCGACTCCATTTTTGGCAACCGCGCTGAGGGTGGTTCTAGCCGATTTATCAGGATCGGGACAATCAATCACTTTGGGATACACGCTTGTCTTTACCGCGTCGAGCACGTCACGGCCTGCAAGGTCAATCGCTGCAGCCCGATCAAAGTCCAAATCAATGTCCGCTCGATGCGCGGCAATGATGGCGTTAATAACACGCGGTACGTTGCCGCCAGCAAGGTAATGTGCTTCGAGCCGTCGGGTAGTAATACCGGTCGTTGGGTCCGATCCCACGCCCGCTTGCATGGCTTGAATCCTTGCATCGATGATCGTGCGAGGCTGAACTTGCCGCAGTGACATGAAGACCAACGAAAACGGGTTGACCGGTGCGTTAGACATGTAAGCTTGCAACCACAGCTTGCCGTAGCTGAAGATGAACAGCATGACGACCAGAAACAACGCCAGTAACGCAAGTCCCAAGACAGCCGCAACGATCGGGTTGAAAGGCTCCGGCGCGGGGGGATCGCCCGGAAATTGCTGGGCAACAAGGGTGATCGCCGATAGCGATTGATGGGTAAAATTTGATAACATGCTTCAAAGCTCATATGCAGGACGAGATTCGGTTCCGCTGCCTATAGCATAACGAAAGATCGAGCTGTCTGCCTAATGTCCCCTGGTTCGATCTCCACACAGATTTTTAACCTATAGAAAGTGCGAGGAGCTTGTCGATTGTTTTCGGGCGCAAATCGTAGGTCTTGCCCACTTAGGAAGGGACATCATGGGGTATAAAGTGGATTTTAGCCGTAAGAATTGCCTATTTTCATGACTTCAGGCCTGCTTGCTGGCTTTTTTGGGTAAATTAGAGATAATCAGAGGGGGCTCGTCTCGACGATATCGGTTGCCGCTTATCTATTTTTTTGCTCTCTGCTCGGGCATGGTATGGACACGGTAGCCGACGGATACGAGAGGGGCAGGGCCCCCATCAGCCGGGGCATATTACACGCTTCTAGGAACAGAACATGCGTACTAACTTGTTTATATCACAATTTTTACGACCGAAAGCTACTCTTTCTAAGGGCTTTACGCTGGTCGAATTGTTGGTCGTGATCGCCATCATTGGTTTACTGGTTGCCTTATTATTACCTGCCATTGGTGCCGTACGTGCGACGGCCACCAAGACGCAGTGTGCTAACAACCAGAAGCAAGTTGGCCTGGGTATTATCAACTATGAAACCGGCAAGCAACGGTTCCCGGGTTATGTGCAATCCCTGAAGCGAAGCGATGGAAGTTATCTACAAATCAACACTTCGGGTGGCATCGCAAATTCACGTATGAATTCTTCAAACAATAAAGAGGATTCGCTCATCAGCTGGGCCGCGATTATTGCACCCCAAATCGAGGCGAGCGAAATCTATGACAACATGGTTGATGCCAATGTGGTTGCTGCCGATGCAAGAGCACAATTGCGTCCACTCGAGATTCTCATTTGTCCCGCTGATACCGAACTGAGCGCCCTGCCTGATAACGCAGGCCTTAGCTACTCGATCAACGCCGGGGCTTGGGATTCAAATACCTCGGGGAGCGATTCCTTTGCGGCATATTTGAAACCAAGCACAAGCACGCCTGATATAGGCGATGTCAAAGCCAACGGCATTGCTCATAATCTTTCGTATGGCGGTGTTAGCAATAAATTATCTGCGATAAAGGATGGGGCATCGACCACCCTCTTGTTGGTTGAAAACATCCATAAAGAGATTGAAAGTACCCCTTACTCTTGGGCGGGAGTGAATTCGGGACAATATCCTGAGCAGGTCTTTGGTGTCGTATGGGTCGTCAACACCACGCCAGCTAGCGGTTCGGGTGCCGATTTCCAGTATCCGTTTAGCAATGGGGGGGATGTCTCAGAGTATGTAACCAATAACCCTGCGTTTGCACGACCAGCAAGTAATCACCCTGGTGGCTCGTTCAACGCTGTCTTTGCCGACGGCCATGCTAAGGCAATTGATCCTTCGATTGATTACACCGTTTACCAGCGTCTCATGACGGTCGAAGGCCGCAAGTGTGTTGATCCTACAGACCATGGTGCTCTTTCAGTAATCAATCAATTCCGTTCGCTTGCCCCACTGGCTCCTTCGGATTATTAAGCCCCTTGATTCAAGGTTCCTGCCGCAATGCAAATAGATATTTCAGGTTTGTCCGACGATCAAATTCACCAACGGGTTGCGCAAGCAGGTTTTGGTTCGGCAGATGAGTATATTTGCGCTTTGATCCAAAACGATCTAGCGAGTATCCCCTCAGAGGATTGCCTCAAGGGAGAACGCTTCAAGCAACTTGTGTTAGAGGGACTTCAAGCAGGCCCGATGACTCCTCTGACCGATGAAGAACGTCAAACGATTCGAGCAGACTTGATGGCAAGAAAACCGTCGGCCTCATGAGTCGCGAACCTTTGCCAAAATATAAGACAGCTCTTTATCACGATGATCTTGCCATCGCCTTAGATTGGCTAATCGAAAAAAGTTTTGATTCGGCAATCAGATTTCTTGATCAGCTTGAGTTGACGGAAGAACAATTAACACGATACCCCCAGTTAGGATCATGTTGTCAGTTTGAAAAAGAGCAAATCGAAGGAATTCGGGTCATTCGAGCAGCGAAGGTTGCCGATTTCTTGCTCTACTATCAACCGACAGAACAATCGCTTAACCTCATTCGTCTCGTTCACGGAAGCCGAGACAGAGACAAGCTACTGAAGAACAACCCAGCTCGCGACGGAGAGTAACCCACGGCTAAGAAGAACAACAAGTCGAAGAAGCAGGACGACGATCCGAACGAAAAGACGATTGCTACGAATCGAAAGGCGCGGCACGAGTACCATGTGCTCGACCACCTAGAATGTGGCATCATGCTTGTCGGAAGCGAAGTCAAAAGCTTGCGCGAAGGACACATGTCGCTCGACGAAGCCTACGGGCGTGTTGATAAGGGCGAGGTCTGGCTCGTCAATTGTGATATTCAAGAGTATCGCAATGCGAATGATATGAATCATGAGCCGAAGCGGCGTCGTAAACTGCTTATGCACAAGCGAGAAGTTGCAAAGTTCGCCATGCGGGCCTACGAAAAGAACCTAACGCTCGTACCACTCAAAATGTATTTCAAACGGGGCCGAGCAAAATTGCTCTTGGGTATTTGCCAGGGCAAGAAAAACTTTGATAAACGTGATTCCTTGAAGAAGAAGGATATGCAACGCGATATCGACCGGGCGATGCGCGAAAGATAAGCCAGAGGGGTGCTAGCACTCTCGCGAGTTATTTAATTCGGGTACCACTACTGGCTTGTCCAGCTGTGCAGGGAGCCGGATAGGTACATCACACTGCTGGAAAACCAGCAGTGGCACCCAGCAAATTTGTTTCGATAGCCTAGTGGGCTGAGTTCGGCTTTTCATGATCAGAAAAGTTGCCTACTCTCTCACGGTATGAGCCAGGAAGAATCT
>CAYGQU010000059.1:0-10487 GCA_964352045.1 uncultured Planctomycetaceae bacterium | reverse complement strand
CTCTTTCCACTGCTCTCCGAGTTGCGATTGCAACTCGGTAACCAATTCAGCGTCGTACATTTCAGGCGAGTTAATGAGATTTGAGGTCGTGTCTTGCCAAGTCTCCTCAGTCACTCCAGGCATGCTTGATTTGATCAGTGAGGCAGAGTCTTGGATCACAGCTTGATCGGGAAACAAGTTGTTCACTAACACGAGACCTAAAACAGCGAATCCTATCATCATGGGCCAACGCACTGACATTAAGCAGGTCCAGAGAAAAGATAGCTTGCTGCACTCCGCATCGCTCTTGGCAGCAAAGTACTTTGGATCATCACCGGTTCCGAGTCCAAAGAAGAGATTGCGCATTAGATAGAGGCCAGCAAATGTAATTAGGGCCTGATACTGCTCATACCCTTTGGGCATGGGAGTGTGCCACTGTGGCGTGGCATTTGTCCATTGTGCGTTACCTGTAACTTGAGTTGCAAGTGATTGCAAGCTAGCAAGATCGGCAACTTGAGTCATGGCTAAGTAAGAGACAAGCACAACGGCAATGATGATGATTGCTGACTGGAGTAAGTCCGTTAATACGACACCATAGAATCCTGAGAACATCGTATAGACTGCCGCCACACCGATCATAACTACGGCGCATTGTGTGGGCGAGAATGGAAGTACCATCGAGAGAAAGAGACCAATTGCCTTTATTAAGTAAGCCAGCATGCCAATCAACCAGATGATTGTGACAATTGCCTTGGCCAGTTGTGCAAAGCGACCTCCTGGACCATCGCCGAAGCGATAAATCATCCACTCGGCACCGGTAAGACAACCTGATCGACGGTGCCACTTACCGGTCCAGAGCATCATCAACACAAGTACCAATACCACGCCCCCACGAAATTCGATGAATAGCCCGCGTGGACCGAGCATATAGAGAAAGGAGACGATTACCATCGTGCCAGCGACATCCAAAAAGCTAGCCATTCCCGAAGCGCCGAGCATCCAGCATGGCTATGAGCGTCCGCCGACGATGTAGTGTTCCAGGCTTGGTGAAGCGAGCTTTTTCAAATAGATGGTCATCCCAATCAATACGCACGCATAGGCAGCGATGATCGCGTAGTCGATTGAGTAGAGATATTCACTAGCCACAATTATTCGATCCGTTGAAAAGGGTGTGCTTGAATGCCAGATGTTAAGAAGAGGCTAGCTTAACCGAGCGATCAAATCGCTTTGATTGTGATTGTCTGAAGAGAGAGCGTTTCTGATAATCGATAATTTTAGGATGTTATTTTCGTACTCTAGATGAGCCTAATTTTCGTTTTTGCTAAAAACGCTGCCCTCGTTTCTTAATCGCCTCTAGTTGCAGATTCTATTTTGAATTCCGGCATAACGGTAAGTATCAAAAGTACGTAGTTGGTTGAATCATAAGCACCAGCGGAGATAGAAATTGATGTACATCCTATTCAGCACTATTAACCATCCTTAGGTACTTCAGAATACATTTCCTTGTAATAATAATTGGTTGCCATTTTTGCATCGCATCGTGCTGCATCTTGTGATGTTGAGAAACGCAAGCAGGCACACTGCTGCGAGTAAAGTTAGATTTAGATCGGCTATCTGCGGGTGATGTCAGCGGAGGTGTAGACTTACAATTTCTGAAGGACGGTAATCAATGGCAACACAATTCCACTGTTCGTTCTCGACACCGTTTTCACTGAAAAGATCGATTTGGCCCAGATCGTCTTCCAAGATGTTTGATTTGCATACATCGCTAAAGGACAACTTAGACTTTACAACGGCCTTGCCGCGCTGCCCGTAGGGATCGTAGAGTCGTAATACGACTCCGTCTCCCTCTTCTGCAGGCTTAATGGTATCCAAGACGAGTCCCCCATCGACTGTAAAAAATGATCGTCCTGCATCAGTAGAAGGTCGCAGAGCCCAAAGAAGTGGTTGATTGAAAATGATTGCTTCGGAAACTACCTCACCTTTTCGCCAATCACCCAGGTGGGGAACGATGGCGTATGAGAATTGGTGCTTGCCAATATCGCAGTGTTCATCGGGATAGGTTGGTGCTCGTAATAGACTTAGCGACAGAACTCCACGATCGACGCTGAAGCCATATTTACAATCGGTTAATAAAGCTAGCCCATAGCCAGGCTCCGATAGATCTGCCCATCGATGACCTGGTACCTCAAACTGAGCTGCATCGGCTGCCGTGTTGCTGTGAGTAGGGCGTTCAGCGAACCCAAAAGGCATCTCAAAAGTTGCGAGATCGGAACGAACCGTTGTTGGAAATCGGACCTTTAAAAGCTTATGTTGCTCTTGCCAATCAGCTTCGCAATGAAATTCAAGCTTTCTTGACTCGGCATCCAGACGAATAGTCTGAGTCATTGTGCTGTTATGACCGATTGAATGTTGAAAGACGATCTCAACCCTCAAGGGACCATGCGACTTAATTTGACACTTTGTAGCGGGTAAGCAGGCTTGTCCTGTTTCCAAAATAGAGGGTTCCACATCCCAAGCATCCCAAAGACTGGGTCGATCATCGTGGAGGACTAAAGTGTTGCCTGGCGACTCCAGTATTTGCTGGCCTGACTCCCGATCCACAAGTTCGATGACATCTCCACTTTCAGAGAGGACCACTGACATTAGCCCATTCTGTAGATGCAAGTTTCCCTCATAAAGATCGACCGTAACAGGAGCGGTTGGCGTATTATCCGAGACATACTTGCCAAAACCCAATGAGGGAGATTCGACAAGTGTCAAACCACGGTCAGCAACATCAACAACCTCGCGTCGTGAGAAACTCGTTGTATTGAGAGGCAACCTTGTCTCGTCTTTCATCTTATTCGGAGCTAGGTTCTCTAAAAGTTCTTCGCGAATTGCTTGACCGAATTCTAGTATCGAAGCGAAGTCACCACGAGCCTGTTCATGTACTTCAGCAATAGAAGAACCAGGCAAGATATCGTGGAATTGATTCAGCAGTAGCTTCTTCCAAAGTTGATCGACACTTTCTTTGGGATAGACAGCGTTCGTTTCCTCGCGAGCAAGCACGCCTACAAACTCAATGTCGTGCAGTAATCGTTCGCTTTTTCGCAATCCTCGTTTCATCATTGCTTGGCTTGTGTAAGTCGCACGGTGCAACTCGAAATAAAGCTCGCCAACGACAGATGGTATTGAGCGTGTATTTTTCTCCAACCTTTCAAAAAATTCTTCGGGAGTGCGCTGCTTGCACTGCGGAATGCCGAGGAGGTTTTCGGTTCGACGTAATGTCTCTAGCATCTCAGTTGTTGGACCGCCACCACCATCTCCATGCCCAAAGAGATAGTAGGCATCAAGGCCACGATCTGAGTTCTTATAATTGGCTGCGTGATACCGAAGCTCTTCGACTTCACAGGTGCCGTTATAGGTATCCGCCGGAGGAAAGTGGGTAAGCACACGACTGCCATCGGGGCTTTCCCAGTAGAAAGTATGATGCTGTGGCGAAGTGAAACGATTCCAGGAGAGCTTCTGAGTTAAGAATTTGTTGATTCCCGCCAGCTGCATGATCTGCGGTAACTGACCTGTGTAGCCGAAAACATCCGGATTCCAAAACTCTGTGCAGCGTCGACCAAATCGGCTTTCAAAATAACGCTGCCCAAAGAGAAACTGACGGCAAAGTGATTCGCCAGTAGGAAGGTTGCAGTCAGGCTCAACATAAGTCCCTCCTACAGGAACCCATTGGCCAGTGCCTGCCTTCTCTTGAATTCTCTGGAAGAGATCGGGGTTCTGTCGCTCGATGCACTCATACTGATAAGCTTGCGAACATGCAAAACGATACTCGGGATAGTCATCCATGTTTCGCAAGACTGAACTGAAAGAACGCAGTGTCTTTCGGTAGGTCTCTGCGAGTGGCCAAAGCCAAGCCGTATCAATGTGCGCATGCCCGATTGCACTAAGATTATGACAGACTCCTCCGTTACCCACGGCTAACAAATCAGTTAGCACACGGCGTACGCTACTCCAAGTCGTACGATCACTAGGGTCAAGAGAATTACAGACAGCATTGAGGTCGTAGAGAAGTTGTCCTGACCATGCAGGATCGAGAGCTGGTCGAGCCAACGGTTTCTTTCCAGGGCCGATCGCTCTTGACTCTTGGACTGGAACTCGATCTGCCACTAGTTCTGTCAAGACGCGAAGATCGTGGTAAAGATCCCAAGCCTCTGGATCAAAGCTACGTATCTCACAGGTCTGGAGCCAGTGCGAGGGTCGAGGTGGCGGGTCAGGCCAAGGTAGTCCCGGGACTCCATCTGCTCCGAGTAAATGATTGCATGCGACTTCAACGTAAACAGTAAGCTCTTCGCCACCTTCTGCTTCGCTAACCAGCCTAGCGGTATCACGTCCCGGATTGAAACCTTGAATCGCGCGACCATTGATCCATAGTAGTGCTTCCGAGTTGCTATTCCAGGCAAGATCAACTCGTCGGCCTTTCCAATCGACTGGTACCTTGATGTTTAGTCGAAGCCAGAATGTCGCGAATGTTGGCCGTAAAGGCTGCCCCAGGTCAGTAGGACGATACTCCAATGTAATCGCTTCTTCGTAGGAAATTCGTTCAACTGGTCCGGCAATTTCAGGATTTTGAATCGCATTACGTTCAGGGTAAATTGCATCAGCCATTCGGCTCTTAAGCGACTGAATACGACCGAGAACATAATCGCTTTCGCCAAGATAAGGAGACATCCCCGAAGAATGACCAAGGGGGGCTGCTACGGTCTGATGCTCTGCTTTCAACTTGTTTTGCTGTTGGTGCATAATATAATTCGATCTTATCACCGATTCATTGATCGGCATTGCATCTAGATGCTTTTAGCATTGCGAATAAAGTCAGTTGTATATGTCGCTTTTCAACTTGAGGGTGATCCGATTGATCCCCCGTCAATGATATTTAGTTTGCTAGGCTCCAAAAGTAACGGGCCTTGCCAGGTATCTACCGTGCCCTCTTTTGCAAACCAGTCCGCTGCAGAATTCATATACTCAACAGGGTCTGGTCGTTCGAAGGAAGCAATAGGGGGACTCATGAATTTGCCTATTCCTTCGCAGTCAATTGTGCAGACAGAGAGTTGCTCGCCGATCGTTATGCCAGCTTCGGCTGCTGCTCTTATTACACCCATTGCAGCAGGAAGCGTCACGCAAAGTACAGCAGTCGTTTGCGTGTCGATTTGCTTTATCCATTTACGAGCAACTTCGTATCCTGCTTCAAAGATGTTCTCATCAACACTGCAAGGTTCATCGACTAATTTTCCACCAACTTCTTCATTGATTAGCCAGTTGCTCCATCTGTCGATTCTTGCTTGAGTAATCGTATTATGTCCTTGTATGTTGATGCAATCGATTCGACGGTGCCCTAGTCGTTGCAACCGCTCCATCATGGAATCGATTAATCGTGGAGGAAACAAAACGATTGAAGGCATATCGAAGTGCGTTAAATCTTCAGAAAGTGCTACAACACCATGAGATTCGGTTAGTAATTCTTCTGTCCAAGAAGGTATTGGTTCGGAATTGGTGACTAAGAAGACTCCATCGAACGTACGAATTGCCTCGGTAAGTGCTGGGTCATCCCAATGGTGATAATTGATGTTGCGCATGCGATCACCCCGCTTACGCGCAACGCTGTCCATGGCGGATAACCATAGCTGCAGGTCGGGTGAAAAAGACGCAGGGGCAATACTCGGGGAAACGAATGCAATTTGTAGGCCATCAGCCTTTGAACGTGCTTTGGTAGAAAGTACTAAGCGTCGGTTGGGCGACCGAGCTAATAAGCCCTTATGGGTTAGCTCTTCTAATGCTTTCCTAAGAGTCGCTCGACTCGTACCGATTTCGTCGGCAAGATCTCGTTCCGCAGGTAGATCGCTTATCGCATAATCACCCTTTTGAATTCGGCGTTCGAGCAAGCTAGCAATGCGTAGATGTTTCATGGGTCTTAACTAGTGCCAAAGATGGTAGTGACGACATATTGATTGGGCAACCAAAACTTAAGTGAAAAGAAGCTAGACCAAGCGATAGTCCAAATTTGGTGTACTTATAACTTTAGCCTAAGCTGGCTGATTTTGATACAGCTTTATTGAGTTATTTCGACAAGATACATGCACCTAGCCCACGGATTACTGGTGAAATACGAGAAGTGTAGACCAGAATTAGACCTACAATTAGAGGCATTAGGTAGCATGAAAGTCCCCTAATTCCCGTGTCTTTAGACTGAATTCTCAAAGGATTTAGCGAATAGTGAGCAGGCACGATTCTATTCTGTTAATGATCCCACCTTGTATGGTCTCAGAACACGATATGTAAAGCGACTCTTCTCGTTTTTAAGCAATAGGTCTTGAAAAGACTTGACCGCAGTACCAAAATTGGTATAGTAAGTGTTGGCGGTTATTAGGTGAGGTGTAGATACACCGTTATTTGCAAGCATTTCTCGGTGCTTATGCAGCCTGACTTCTGCCCTGATACTTTTCCTATTACTTCTTTTGCCGTTTACTTCTTTTGAGTCGGGGACGTCCTAATGTTGAGAACAAACTTACTAAGATTCCTAGCCACTTTTGTAGTGGCTACCTTCGTGATTGCAGATCTATCAAATGCTGCAACATTCCGCTACCGACAGAGTGGTGACTGGTCAACGGTCACTGATGGCACAGGTCCTGGATGGGGACTCAACCCAAATAACGATGGGTCGCCCGGTGCAGGCCTGCCTGGTTCAAGTGATGACGCTCGCATTAACTTTGGTGGTAACACCGTTACGGTGACAACAACAGTTCCAACCGTCAGAAAAGTACAAATTGGTGTTGATGAAAGTGGTATTGTTGAAGTCGATAATGGTGGAGTTCTAAGTACAAACAGTGGCTCGGGAGACTTCTTAGTTGGCAATAATAATGCTAACGCACTTGGAACCCTGAATGTTAACACTGGTGGTACAGTCAACGTCGGCCGAATTTTATGGGCTGCAAATGAAAATTCTAACGGCATAATCAACATCAACTCTGGTGGACTAGTCAACGTCCAGAGCCACCTATGGTGGGGTGTTACGGGCACTGCAACCGCCAACATTAGCGGAACGCTTACTCAAAGCGGTGGTATCCTTGGTCTAGGAACCAGCAACGCATCGACTGCTTCGGGTGGTACTGCCACGGTTAACGTACTTGATGGTGGCCGTCTAGAACTTTTTAACATTTCAGGTGACGCTGGTTTGCCTTCGATTCAAGCTGGCTCTTCGATTGATATCTCAGGATCAGGTGAACTTACCGTTCCTGGCGATGTAGTTGGCTTGCTTACCGCTTACGCAGACGCGTTAAAGATAGGTGGCAACGGTGTTCCTGGACCAACGAATTTGACAATCGATTTGACCAAAAACCCAGGTTTTACAACTGCTTACATCTCCGCCGTTCCTGAGCCAGGCAGCATGCTTTTGCTGAGCATCGGACTTGGTGCACTTGTTGTAAGACGTCGCCGCTAGACAGCGATTCTTTTTTGTCAGACAGATTCAAAAAGCCACCACGAATCTTAACGATCCGTGGTGGCTTTTGTCCTACATAATATCATGAGAAATCTAGGCAGGTTTTTCAACCGAGCCTGCATGCGAGTCTGCAATCGAGCCTGAGGCTAAAAGATTGGTTTATCAATCGCAAGTAACTCCAGGTTTTGTCGAGACTAGGCAGGCTAAAGTTTGGTAAACCGAGCCTATAAGTGGAACTTAATTGAAATTTAGTTGATAACAAATAGTAGGCAAACTTCTGGCGGTAGTCGGTTTGCTTAGCTAGGACGACTCATAATGATCCTTCGTAGAAGATGGCAACTAATGACTCGACATGAAATAGTAACGATCTTCCTTAGCCTGTTTTTGGGTGTGGCTACACAGGCAGTTGCTAACCCTACTGTTGGGGCATACTACTATCCTTGGTGGGGAACCAACCAAGGTGGGCATACTTTTGACGAAACAGTTAGAGCGCATACAACACCAAATACTCAGCTTCCTGTTGTAGGTTCTGAGTACAACAGCCGTAATGCCAGCGTGATCTCAGGGCATATCGACCAAAGTCATGTGGGCAACATTTCAATGTGGTCGATGAGTTGGTGGGGTCCGAACTCTTTCGAAGACCAAACCATACGAAATCACATTCTACCCCATAGCCGCGCTTCAGAACTTAGCTATACCGTTCATTACGAATCGACAGGTCGATTGGGTGATTTCAGCACACCCGATTACTCCAATCTTTTACCTGACTTTCAATACTTGGCTAACAACGTTTTTAACGATCCAAATTACATGCGGATTGATAATCGGCCCGTTATTGTTATGTACCTAAGTCGCGTTTACTTTGATGATGCTGCAGGGACCGCTGCTTTGACAAACCTGCGAAGCACTATGCAAAGTCAGTATGGTTACGATCCGTATATCATTGGTGACCACTTGTTTGGCTCGGTTGCTAACTCGCCTGAAAATATGGATGCCATTACGGACTTCGACGTCTATGGCCAAGTTTTTGGCGATGGTGTTGTAAATCAAGCAAAAATTGATCAGCTGGCTCAGATCTATTCCAACGCTCAAACCGTTGCTGACAATGCTGGTGTTGAGTTTGTTCCAGGCTTAGCGCCTGGTTACAACGATACGGCTGTACGTGCCGGGAACCTCCCTGCCGCTCGCTACCTACCAGGAGAAGAGTTTGGCAGCGTTATGCAGGCAATGTTGGATGATGCCGTCTTGCCCAATACGGACGCAGACATAAACGATTTGATTCTTGTTAATTCCTTCAATGAATGGCATGAAGATACGCAAATCGAAGCGAGTATAATCGGGCCTGCCACAAATACCGATGATACACCGAGTGGAATGGATTTAACGGGCGGCAGATTTTATGAGGGTTATGGCAATCGCTATCTCGACATACTTCGAAATGCCACACAGCCAGCAATAACACCAGCAGAAATTAGATGGGGACGCGGCACAGCGACTGGAATGTTCGTTGGTAACTTTACGGATCTGGGCAATTGGAATGCCGATGACGTCTCTCCTGATTTACCACGTTTACCCGGGCCAGGTGACAGAGCAAGAGTCGATCGTGCCGATACAGATTTGACCTTCGATACAACGGTAGTTGCAAACGACTTCTTGTTTGGAGTTGACGAAGCAGGACAATCTTTCACTTTTGAATCGGGTGCCGACATCACTCTTGCAGCGAATCTAATCGTTTCATTCAACAGCGGTGATATTCTGTTTGATGTCCAGACAGGTGCCTCAGTCTCAGTTAGTGGTAACTTTATAATCGGTCAACACGATGGCAAACAAAATGGCCAACAGTTCATGAACGATGAGGATATTACGGTGACCATCGCAGGGATGGTTGAGAGCTCTGAGAATGTTATTCTCGGCGATCAATATGGGCTCGTCTCTGCCACGACATCAATGGATGTCGATATCTTACTCGATGTCACTACGGGTACGCTTCGTACTTCCGATATCAAATTCGCACCGAATGGAGACTTGACAACATTCTTATCGCCAGCCATGAACAATTCGATGGGAATTCAGCTAGGATTCGAAGGCGAAATAGTTATCGTTGGCTCAGATGCTACAGCAAAAATTAATGGCCTTATTAGTGATGGCTTGCTCTACTCAGCCAGCTCATCAGGCACGATCAAGATAAATTTTGATGGTACCGATACCATTGTGCAAGTTGTGCTCACTGGCGACTACAACGGAAACGGCATCGTCGATGCAGGTGACTACACTATTTGGCGAGACACACTCGGACAAACCGGCGACGTGCTAGTAGCGGATGGCGATGGCAATGGTACGGTGGACCAAGCCGACTACATAATATGGAGAGACAACTTCGGAAACATCAGTGGAGCTGCATCCAGTACATCGAGTGTGCCAGAGCCCAATACTTTTGCCTTGATGATTGCAATAGGTGGAGTAAACGCGCTGCGACGCAGAGATCTCGCCTTAGCTAGAAGTTAGGAGCGTACCTCAGTGGAAATCCAGAAAAGTACTTTTATGGCATCGTTACCTAAAGGCTGTCCAATTCGACCAAAGATAGCTTCATTTGGCAGTTGCTCGTTTGAAGCGTGCTTGCTGAGCAAAAAAGGACCATTGAATGTGGTTTGCCAGTAATTTTGCATAAAAAAATGTAGGGATAAAAACCTATCGCTTGACAGGTAGACCATATTTGGTATACTCAAGCAATCGAGAGGAAGCATGGCTGAAATTTTCTGATCGATAGGGCAATTTGGTTTATTGGGGCTGTCGACACCTCTGCTTCAAAAAAGGCATGCAAAGGACAGGTTTGTCCCCGTAAACGGCATCATGGCTAATTTAAGATAGTAAATGAGTTCAGGGGCACGGGGTGGAATCGTGCTTAGCAAGCTATTCACGGTGGGTGGAGTTTTACTTCGGCCCGTTGGAGTCGACGCAAGATCGCCTGAGTTCGAGTGCATTATTTTTTACTTAACATGGCATTTGGTGTTCTTAGAAACACTAC
>CAYGQU010000058.1:0-10525 GCA_964352045.1 uncultured Planctomycetaceae bacterium | reverse complement strand
TAGGGCTGGAGATTGATATCGTTCTGAGGGTAGGGGATGCTGATACCAGCCTGGTCGAGCTTCATTTTAACCGACCGAATTAGCGATTGTTTGACATCAAGAAACTTATCAGTCGGTGCCCAGGCACGAACGATCCAATCAATGCTTGACGCTCCCAAACCATCGAGTACTACTTGCGGCTCCGGATCGGTTAGCGTCCCCTCGGCAGCTTCGATGGCCGACTCTAATACGCTGCGAGTCCGATCAAGATCGGCACCGTATGCTGCGCCTACCGAGACATCGACCCGACGCACCGGGTGGTATGTAATGTTTTCAATCGTCGAGCCAAATACTGAACTGTTGGGCAAGATGATACGACGATTGTCGAACGTATCGACAGCCGTTGTGAAGAGTTCGATTTCATCCACTTTGCCAAGTTGTCCCGAAATGTTCACGACGTCGCCGACTTTGAAGGGGCGAAAAATCAACAGCATCGCACCCGAAGCAAAGTTCGAGAGCGTTCCCTGGAAGGCAAGGCCCACCGCAAACCCAGCAGCCCCTAAGATCGCTGCAAAACTCGTTGTTTCCACGCCAAACGTGCCTAAGCAGGCAAGAACTGCCATTAACAAAACGCCCCAACGAGCGAGTTTGGCGATAAACTTCGAAAGCGTTGGATCGAACTTCATTTTCATCAAACTACTGCGAACCGTGTTGGATACCCAACTGGCAATCGTTAGAGCGAGAAAAAGTACGATCAACGCTAAGCCCACGCGCGTACCATAGTAGGTTCCAATAAGCCACCATTGATCGATACTCATCTCACTAATCTTTCCCGACATGAGCATTCTGAATGCTTCTTGCAAGGCCGATGGATCCGCCTTGCTAGCTCCATCGACAACAACTTGCTTGGCAGTTTCAGCAGCTGTCTGGTGAATCTGAGCGAGAAGAATTGGTAAGTTCATAACAGTATTAACCATGACGGTATCAAAACAGTATAAAATAAGTAGGTAGAAGTACTTCTGGATTCGGTGTCTAGCAATTCCTATTCGGTGCGACAATATCGGTAGTTGGTTCACATCAGAGCAAAGAAAAAGCTGCCCAGCAAATTTTGCTGAGCAGCTATAAGTTCTTCAATTGATCATCGCAATGCAATCAGTCAGATAGAGCTTTTTCAAGCGCTGAGCGAGCTTCTGCTAGCACGTCTTCTTCAAACGGTGCCCCTGCTTTCGCTGCTAGCGTTTCTGTTTTGGCAGCCTCTGTAAGGTTGGTTTCGCCTTCCTCTGGTTTATCTAGTTCTGCCGAAGCGGCTGCTAGACGTTGCTTAACGAGTTCTGCCAAGTCCATTTCCAAAGCAGCGTTGGCCTTTGGCTTGGCTTCTTCCAACGCCTCAAGAGAAGCTGATTCCGCTACGCTAAGTTCTGTCGATAGGGGGTCCGAAGCAGCTTCCACTGGTTCTGGCTCCGTAATCGCTTCCTCTTTTTCTGCGATAGCTTCTACTTCAACAGGATCGGTTTGAGCGTCTGTTGTTTCAATGGATGGCTCTTCGACGACAATCTCTTCAACAGCACCATTTGCTGCCTCATCGACATCGGCAACAAGATCAAGCACTTGATCGGCTACTTCTTCTTCAGCAGCCGTTGGTTCTTCGTCAGCTTCTTCCGAAATTGTTGCTTCAGTGCTTAATTCGTTTGCGTTTGAGTCGCTTACAAGCACTTCTTCAGGAGATATTTCTTCGGCTGGTTCTTCGACAACGGCAGGTTGTTCAACCGAATTAGAAGTTATGGTTTCTTCAACAGGTTCCTCAACCGCGGCAGTTGTAGTCATGATCTCAATCGCTACTTCTTCAGTAGCAAAAGCATCTTCATCGGTAACTGTATCGAAAGCGGTTAGGCCGCAACCATCGGCAGGTCGATCGCCGAAGCTGATTCCCAACGCACGGGCTGCTTGAACTGCCGGCCCGTTTGGATCGACTTGACGAAGCACGTTAACCGCTTCCATGATGGGTACGCTGGTCATTTCAGGTGGCTGACTGCAGATCATTTCGCCAAAACGTTCTTCTTTAATTAGACGAACAGCATGGGCACCAAATTGCGTAGCAAGCACCCTGTCAAAGGTAGTGGGACTACCACCCCGTTGTAGGTGGCCTAGAACACAAAGCCGAGCCTCACGGTGTAGACGTGATTCGATTTGTTCGACAACCGCTTTGCCAACGCCGCCGAGCTTCATTTGCTGGCCGTTGACATTCTCACCTACGAGACCCCCTTCAGGGAGTTCAGCACCTTCGGCAACGACGATTAGCGTAAACTTTTTACCTTGACTTTCACGATGCATGATCTTGTGACAAACGTGATCAAAATTCCATTTAACTTCAGGAATCAAGATCACATCGCCCCCGCCAGCTATGCCCGAGTGCAAAGCGATCCAACCTGCATGGCGTCCCATCACCTCAAGGACCATGATTCGCTCATGGCTGGCAGCAGTCGTATGCAATCGGTCGAGCGCGTCGGTTGCGCATTCAATTGCACTGTCGAAACCAAACGTGAAAGCTGTTGCTGAGAGATCGTTGTCAATCGTCTTTGGTACACCAACAACAGGAATTCCATTTTCATGGAATTGCTGAGCAACCGCTAACGAACCATCGCCACCAACACAAATCAAGCCATCAATGCCGAGTTGTGAGACGGTTTCTTTCACTCCCGCGATCAAATCGGGATCAATTTCAACACGATCTTGTACCCCAACGGTTGCCGCGAAACGTCCTTTGTTCGTCGAACCAAGAATCGTTCCTCCTCGATTAAGAATGCCTGCCGTATTCTTAGGGGTGAGATGAACGTATTGCACCGGGTCGTAAAGCCCTTCATAGCCTTTGAGGAATCCAACACAGTCGTAACCTAAATGATGGCAGCTTTTTACAGCGCCTCGAATAACTGCGTTCAAACCGGGGCAATCGCCACCACTGGTTAAGATGCCAATGCGTTTCATGTTCGTAATTCCCTGCTAGCTTAAATGGATCGCCAGACATTCGATCGAGGCGAAGTCCAACGAAGAGTTTTGACCCCCAAAGCTAGGTCACTATGAATGAAACAAGGTTTTGATAAGAAAAGGCAGTGCTCGAAACCATCGGACTCTTAGCATCCTTATGACGGTTATTCGGACAATAACGAGCTGGTATTGGCTTAGAGAATGGATAGCTCTTATGATTAAGGCTAACTGGCTAATGGCTTAAGTGAAGTACTAAACCTTAGAGGGAGTCCTGTGCGTCTTATAACAGTCACTCCGGCAGGACGCCGGCGCTATCTTGAAATTTTGGCAAACTATCTGCTGCGCAATCGGCACGTTATTGACGAGCATCATTGGTGGGTTAATACACGCAATCCTGACGATTTGGCCTATCTGCATCAACTTGTCGATCGGTATCCAAATTTCTTTCGGTTGGTGGTCAAACCAATTGATGCTGCTGCTTCGATAGGTCCTCAGATTTGGAGTTACCTAAGCGATTGTACAGACCCTGATACAAATTATTTGCGTCTTGATGACGATATTTGTTACGTTGCCGATGATGCGATTCGGCAGTTACGCGACTATCGGATTGCTAACCCCGATCCATTCCTTGTCCTTGGATCGATTGTGAATAATGCAATTTGCTCACATTACTTTCAGAAAGCAGGTCGTATTCCTATTTCATGGGGTAACGTAGCAGAAGAGTGCTTAGATCCAATCGGTTGGGAGAGCCCAAGGTTTGCCTACCTTCTTCACCGGCAATTCTTGCGTGATCTTTCATTGGGCTACGAGAGTAAATGGAAAGGTTGTGAGAATTCATTTGATGGACTTCATCGTTTCAGCGTTAACGCTATTTGTTGGTCTGGAAAAGATATGCAGCAGGTTGCGGAACTCCATCATCCAGGTATCGAAGAAGAGGTTTACCTTACAGAGACATTGCCTCAACGATTTAAACGTCCTGCAGTGATCTGCTCTGATGCACTCTTTGGTCATTTTGCGTTTTACACACAACGTAAATATATCGAGTTATTAGCGCCGCAAATACTCGATCAATATCGTCGCCTATCGCTTGAAGGGGGAGCAGGTAAGATACCAAGCCCTAAAGCATTTGATTATGCTCGACTAGGATGGGAGCACGGCATCGGTCGTACGAAGTGGATTGCTCGTGAAGTAATCCATGGAGCAAAAGATTTGACTAAGTTAGTCATAAAGTCAAAGGGAAAGGAAAAGCAAGCCGTTACAAATCTGATAAGCAAGCCAAAGATTGAATTAGCGGCTAAAAAATTGGATCAGTCAGATGCGGCGTAGATTAGACCCCACAAATCCAGTTTTGGCGCATGCTATCTAACGGTTTTTTGTTAGTTAGCCTAACTTGAAAACCAACCTTCAAATAACGAACGATTCCATCCAACCCCTCCATTCTTTAGAATGCCCTGCATGCGGAGCTTCCCGTTACGGAGCAATTTGCGCTCACGAGAATTGCGGATTCGATAGCGATGTCGCACGGAACGAAGCTCTTCGTTGGGGGTTATGCCTTTCTTAGCAAGTTGCTTGTAGAGAGCGCCTGTGCCAATCGCTCGGGTATGGTCCATAGCAACGGCATCAATGATTGCGATATCCCGCTTGTTACACCTATGTGACCAAATCCAATCGAGACCCCATGACGAGATCGATTCTTGAAAAGTAGGCAAGGCCTCAAAAAGTGCATCATGGCGAAGGACGGGGCACATCACCTCAACATAGGGAGAATAACGAATCTCAAAACGTGAATCGCATCGCAACGATTCAAAGGATAGTTCTCCATTTTGAATTGCAGGTTGAGCAATTTTTAACCGATGCTTCTCGCAGAGATAAAACAGTCGATTAATGCTTTGTGTATCACCGGCAATGTCATCGTCAGGTAGCCAGACTCGATCGTATTTTGGCAAAAGGTTCGCTAACTCTTGCTGCGCCATTTCTTTTAGTTGCCAATATTTGAACCCTTTTTTGGCAAAGTAAAAGTCAGCATCTTCTTTATAGCGGCCTAGTTGATCGCCGTAGTAAACTAACGCTAGATCAAATTCTTTTTGGTCTGGGGATGCAATCCAACTTGGATGAACCGATTCATCACCGACAAAGCCAAGGACTAAGTTTTTCTTGTGTCGCATTCTGATGATTTTTAATATGTTCTAATGGATTACGCAGCTATTTTAGAATTGTCTATTGAACCAAACTCCTTTTCAGCAGCGTGCAACGACTCAGCAATTACTTGGTGCATATCGTAGTAACGATAGCTTCCCAGGCGACCCCCGAAGATAACATTAGAGGCTGCTGATGTGGCGAGCATCTTGTATTGCTCATAAAGCTTTCTGTTCGCTTCGTCGCGTATCGGGTAGAAAGCCTCTTTTCCTGCTACATATTTGTTGGGGTATTCACGTGTAATAATAGACGTTGAAGCTTCTTGCATTGCAAAATGCTTGTGCTCTACGGTTCGCGTGTAGGGTACGTTTGGGCTCGACTCGTTTACGATGGCAGTCCCTTGGAAATCGCCCGTGATTTTTTCTGTTTCAAATCTTAACGACCGGTATTCTAGCATGCCAAATTGGTAGTCGAAGTATTCGTCAATTTTACCCGTAAAAACCAACTTGTGGCCGACGGACTCTAGTTCCTTTCGGTTGTCATAGAAGTTGACACCGGTTTCCACTTTGATATTCGGGTGATCAAGTATGTTTTCGAACATTGTCGTGTATCCGTTTTCAGGAATCCCTTCAAAGCGATCATTGAAGTAACGATCGTTCCAAGTTAAACGAATCGGTATACGTCTTATGATTGAGGCTGGTAATTCTTTTGGATTACGGCCCCATTGTTTTTTTGTGTAACCTTCAACAAAAATTTCATAGAGTTCGGGACCGATTTGTGAAAGAATCCATTCTTCAAGGTTGGCAGGATTTGCTATTTTTATTTTAGCTTCCGCAAGTCGTTTTTCGGCTTCAGCGGGAGATGTTACACCCCACAGCTGATGCATAGTTAGAAGATTAATAGGAAACGAAAAGAGTTGCTTTTTCTGACGCACAACACAACGATGTCGATAATGGTTCATGCGAGTAAAACGCTGAACATAATCCCACACTTTTTCATTATTAGTATGAAAAATATGCGGTCCATATTGGTGAACTTCAATCCCTTCGACACGTTTCGAGAAACAATTTCCAGCGATATGTGGTCTTCGGTCTACCAGCAGGACTTCTTTGCCTACTTCTGCAGCCTGTCGAGCAAAAACACTGCCAAACAGCCCAGCCCCAACAATCGTGTAGTCCGTAGGCACTTTCAGAATCTTTCTGCTGGGTAAGATTGCCCCATGTCAACCATCCTTAGCTGGCACTAGAGTAGAAAAATTATAGCAGGCAATAGAAATTGCTCCTATCTAGCCTGAGTGCTGCAAGCGTTGATAGCAAAAGGCTCAAGATTTTAGCCCAAACCACTCTGCTAGTCCGAGTCGGAAAAGCAGCGAGATTGCTGAGAAGACTTCTTTGTGATTGATTTTTGAATGTCCCTCACGACGCTCGGTGAAAGTAATGGGAACTTCGCTAAAGGTAGCGCCTCGTTGCTTTAGTCGCCATAAGATTTCTTCAAGATAGGCGTACCCTGTTCCCTGCATTGATTTGAAATCAAATTCCCCTAGCGTTTCCATTCGATAGACGCGAAATGCCCCGCTTGCATCATGGACAGGAATTCGCAATAAGAGGCGAGCAGCCAAGTTGACCATTCGACTTG
Organism: uncultured Planctomycetaceae bacterium; assembly: GCA_964352045.1. Taxonomy (GTDB): domain Bacteria; phylum Planctomycetota; class Planctomycetia; order Pirellulales; family Lacipirellulaceae; genus CAYGQU01. Next base: position 3,793 of record CAYGQU010000058.1, on the reverse strand, counting down.
CGATATGGCGACGCAACGGCCAGCCGACAATCGTGCCACCATGGCAATAACGTGATCCGATCGCTACGTCGCAAGGATTGGCTTGATCTTCGTTGACACACTCAACTAGTTCAGGAAGCCGATCGGGTGGGTGGCTCCAATCAGCGTCGAGTGTCGCCAGCAAATCGTAGCGATTGTCACGAGCGTAAATCATTGCAGCAAACGTTGCTGACCCTAATCCTAGTTTGCCTTCACGATGCAGAACGATAAGACGCTCATCGGTCGTTGCCCGTTCGTCAGCCCATTGGCCCGTTCCATCGGGCGATTTGTCATCAACGACAAGCAGATCTGCCTCGGGTAAGGCTTCTTCGATAGCATCAACTAAGCTGGGTAAATTCTCGCGCTCATTGTAGGTCGCTATGGCAACCAAGAGCCGCGGCGGGTACTCCTCATGCGAGTTCATTGTTTCAACTCGCGATCGAGCGATAGTAGTCGATCGATCGGTGTAAACCTTCTTCCAGACAAATGCTAGGCTCGTAGCCGAGTAGCTTCCGAGCATTGGTGATGTCGGCCATGCTTTCGCGTACGTCGCCCGTTCGTGGTGGATCGAAGATAGGTTCTAAGTTCGTTCCCAAGGATGAGTTAACCGCGTCGATCAAATCAAGCAGCGAAGACTGTCGGCCACAGGCAATGTTGATAGACTCCCCCACGGCATCGTCACTTTCACTAGCCAATAGATTAGCCTGCACAACGTCCTCTACAAAAACAAAGTCGCGTGACTGCAATCCATCGCCGTAAACGGTCGGGCGTTTGCCAGCGAGCATTCGACTGACAAAAATCGGTATTACTGCTGAGTACTCGCTAGCGGGATCTTGCCGAGGGCCGTAGACATTAAAGTAACGTAGCGAAACGGTTTCGAGGCCAAAGCTTTTGGTAAATGCTTTGAGATAGTATTCGCTTGCGATTTTGGCAGCGGCATAGGGCGAGAGGGGATCGAGCTTGTCAGTTTCGCGTTTGGAAACAAAAGGTTGATCGCCATAGGCAGCACTCGAGGCAGCAAGCACCACGCGTCGCACCCCAGCGCGTTGCGCTTCGGTAAGGACATTCACGGTTGAAGTCATGCAAGCAGCATGCGACTTCATTGGGTCACGCAAACTGGCTGGTACCGAGGCAATCGACGCTTTGTGGAAGATCGTATCGACTCCCTCAACCAGCTTTGCCATCGTTTGTGGGCAAGTGGAGCAGGCATCGGTAAGCTCGATTTTGTCGGCAACATGTGCAAGATTCCTGCGAAACCCTCCGCTGAAATCATCAAGGACACGAACCTGATCTCCTTGGTTAACTAGGGCCGTTACGATGTGTGATCCAATAAATCCAGCACCGCCAGTGACGAGATGCGTTTTCATTCGAGGGCTACCGACACTGGTTATTGAGCGAGTGGGATTGTTTTAGCAGTTGCGTAGGCTGGCAAACAGTTGACTGTATTCTTGCCGATGAACCTGCGTATCGCTAGCCACGACCGCTTCCGAATCTTCGATAATTAGCACCGTGTCCGTAAGCGAAGCTTCGTTCTCAGAAGTATTCTGCATTGGATCAATGGAATCGACTGTTTCGAGAATTTTCCCATCCTTTGCATCTAACACATCATCGACGATCTGGTCGGTTTCAAGTTCATAAGATTCGAAGTAAGACTCAGTACTGTTTGATAATTCAACAGGCGTTGTCAGCTCATTATTCAGTTTCTCAGGTTGTTTTGCCAGTGGAGGTGTATTACCAACGATGCCTAATTCGATCGTGTTATCGTATTGTTCAATCTTTTGTGTGACATCATCAAGCAAACTTTCAACCGCTGGTGTTAGTGCTTGGAACATACGTCCGAAATCAATTTCTTTATGGTTTGTCACTACTTGAACACTGTTAGGTGCGAAAGATTCGATTTCCGAATGACGATCTAGCACAATTTCTTCTTCGTCGAATTGTTCGTCAAAGGGATTGTTTACCAATATATCTTGCTTATCCGCTTGCTCATCGTTGGCTGGTTCTTGTGGTTCAGCTTCATTGGAAGTTTCGATAGCGTCATGTTTTTTGACATGCTTGTCAGATGACGGATCCATGAATTCTTCGGGCGGACGCGAGGGGAAGGTGTAGGCGATACAACCTTCGTCATCTTCTTCGTCCAATTGATATTCTTCCATCTCGATGGCTGATTCGTTGATGGCAGTCTCGTCGTCGAATGAAGATGTGATTTCTATCAATGCCTTGTCGGCATTGAATTTTGGCTGGCTTGCCAATTTGCGTGATGCACAAAGCCCCGATCCACAACCTTTTCCGCCTGAAGAACAGCATCCGCCAGCCTCCTCTGGCTTTGGAAATTCATCAGCCGATAGGGTTAGTTCTCCAAATTCAATTTGTTCGTAACTTATTCCCTCTTCCGGTAGGCTTGCTGAATCGCTCTCGAAAGTATGAGAGTTATTTGGCTCAAGACTCTCCGATAAGTCATCCGAGACCTGGGAATCAAATTCGATTGCTTGGAAACCTGATGCTAATTCTGAAGCTGGTTGCTGAATTTTGCTTGTAGGTGGTAGATGCCACGGTGCGGGCAATTGGTGCAGATCGGACCACGCCGCTTGAATCGCTTCAGCGTTGATTTTGTCAGCATGTTGTTCGACTGCCATCAGCAAGGCGCGATCACATACTTGGTTTATGAGCCGTGGCACGCCGTCGCTTGCTTGAAAGATTCCTTTATATGCCGAATCGGCGACGAGTTGGTCGGGGTCTTCACCTGCGACCGCTATGTGGGCCCGAACGTACTGCGTCGTCTCTTCTCTTGACAGGGGTGCTAAATAGCAGCGTGCCATGAGTCGCTGGCTGAAGGCTTCGAGCTTGGGCGAAGTGAATGTTTCGTCGAGCGTATTCGTACCCGCGAGAATTAACATCAACCGGGGCATCCCTTCGACCGCTAGATTGGCAAGCATGCGGAGTTCTTCTAATAGCCGAATTGGTAAGCTCTGCGCTTCATCGACAAGAAGTGCAACGGCTGGTAATTCGTAGGGCTTCTCGCTTAAGGCTTCGGCTAGCGACAAACGAAGTTCTCCTTCGTCATGCTCTCGATAAGGTTTTTTTAAGCCGTAGAGAATTGCTTGGAGTAAGGCACGGCGAGTGCAAAGTTGAGTACTGGCTAAACGTACAACGCGGAATGATTCAGCAAATTGTTCGGCTAACACTTCGAGCAACATTGTTTTGCCACAACCGGCAGCCCCGATTAGAAGCGCAGGCCCGTCACCTCGTTCGAGGCATAACGTGAGACGCCGGCGTGCATCTTCGGCTGATTGCGAAGCAAAGTAACGATCGGAGATTGGCAAGACAGGAAATGCTCGTTGATCTATGGCAAATGGTTGTGAATCGATTGGCATCGTTAGCTTCCCTGTTTGAGTTGCCTTCGTCTCGACGTTCCTGCGTCTTGGCATTTCCAAGCCGCTACGAGCCCTTCGCTTACCGAGCCCTCGCTAACTCACGAAGGACCCAGGCTCTCATAACCGGGTGAGGTTGCGACGGAGGAACGTCATCAAAATCGGCAAACCACTGCCCATAGCTTCACTCCTGAAAGGAAGAACGTGCCTTAATGTTCTTAACTGCCTAGATTGACAGACTTGCTAGTCGTTATATTGATAGTGTGCTAGCACTAATCGGATCTGTTTATTAGCCCAACGCACCGGAAGGAGGCTGAGTTTGTTCAAAATTAAAATTTGCGGAGTCAAAACGATTGTCGATGCGCAAATACTTATCAACGCCGGTGCCGACGCGATTGGCTTGA
>CAYGQU010000057.1:0-10621 GCA_964352045.1 uncultured Planctomycetaceae bacterium | reverse complement strand
GGGATGGAATCTAAGCTCTCGAACGAAAAATTCGTTGCCAATGCCCCAGCAGAAGTCGTTGAGCAACAGCGAGCAAAACTAGCTGAGACTAAGGGGCAACTTGAATCCATCACCGCGGCGTTGGCAAAACTTGGTTGACAAATATAATCAGAGCTAACGAAACTCAAACCTTAGGATGAAAAGGTTACTCATCAACCTTTTCTTCGTGAACTGCAACTCTTAGAGGTTCTCTCATTAGTTTTTTGAATTGAGAGATATTAACAACCGTCATTGATGGACTGCGGGGTTTGCGTAATGCTTACCGCCTGGATTGAATCGACTTTCGTTCGTGAATTATTTCACAATCGTCGTAAGTCGTTGTTGAATAGCAAAGCTTGTGAAACCTTTCACAAGCTCAAGAAAGAAACCGGTAGAAAAGTCGAAATCGGTTTGGTTCTTCGCACCTAGATGGCTATACTCAGTCCGCTCAGCCGGATTTATCTCTTATTAATCCGGCGAGCCACCTCTTCTTATTTTGGTCGCCCCAAAGGCCATGCCGTTCGCTAAAACCGAGGGCTCTCTTAACCAGAGAGAAATTTTTATGCACACGATTTCTGCACGCGATTTTATGGTGACCAAGCTTGTCACACTCAAACCAGAAGTAGATGTTCTTGAAGCGGTTCAAATGCTGCTTAAGCACCGAATCTCTGGAGCACCGGTGATTGGTCCCCAACAAGAATACTTGGGGATCTTTTCCGAACGGTGCTGTATGCACGTCTTGCTCGATGCGACTTACGAACAATTGCCTTCGAACCATGTTGGCATGTTCATGGACACCGAAGCTCGCACGATTACTCCGGATACGCAATTGCTGAGCATCGCACAGGCGTTTTTGCTAACAAGCTCGCGTCGTTTACCTGTGGTTGACGATGAGAACCGCCTGCTTGGTCAGATTAGTCGTCGCGACGTTATCCGCGCTGCGATGAAAGAGCTGCAGGGAACGAAGCATAACCGACCTTCGCTCCTTTACCTAAGCGCTTTGGTCTCGCGAGAAGACTCCCCCATTAGTTAGCCGCTGCCTAACGGAAGATCGAACCAACATTGGGTAGTTGCTTGCCGAGTTGCTCGAACGAAAGCGTTCCGCGACCCGACGGTGAACCAATAAGCGTTTGCAAAACTTGCCCCGGACCCGCTAAGTCGCTCCCCAAGGCGTTGCTCAGTTGAGCAACGTTTTGGTCGAGCGAAGCGAGTTGCCCTTCCACCATTTGGCGTGATTCTCCGATCAGACGCTGCGACTCATCAGCAGCAAGCTGCTTGACCGATTGGTTGAGCGATTCGGCAACGGCCGTTCCGATGGTTGACCAAACCTTGGCCGAGGGACGATCTAGCGTTCCTGAAAGAGTAACCCGTGTCGCAGCCGACGGCAGATGCCCGACTCCCTCTTCCAGTGCCTTTTGGACATATCCCGTTAATCGCGATCCGCTTGCCGCCAGTTGAGGCGTCATATGTACATCATGCTGGATTAGTTGCATGTCGCCTGACAGACGTTCCCCTTCAATACGCAAACTGATCGTCAAACTGGCAGTTGTAGGACCCATATCAAGGGCAAAGTTTTTACCCGATCCTAGCGACAGTGCAGGGGTGCTCAAGGCACGGCAATCAATAATCAATTCATCAACAGCAATGTCGCTTGTTCGGTCGAGCGTTGCTTTGACTTCCAAAGGAAGATTGCCTGCTGTTAACAATTCCATTTTTAGTGGTTGCGAATGCAAGGCAGGTTGTGTGGTGAAGTTCGTCAACAACCCGGTGAGGGCGACCGGTTGGCCAGCCAACTTGGCGGTTCCTTCGATATCAAGTTGGCGGATCAATAAATCAGGCCTCGCTGCGAGTCCTTCAAAACGAATATCGACCCCTCGATCTCGTTCGGTGGCTCGATTAGTTGGCTTGGCCGAGGGCATCATTTGCCGAGTCCAACGAATCCAGCTAATGAGTTCGGTCAAGGGTTCAGTGACTTGTTCGCCAAGTAGATAGGTGGTGAAGGAATCGGAGTCGAGTTGATCGACTTGAAATCGTCGAGCGAGCAGTGCCTCGTCATGGCGTCGCGCTTCGGCAACCTGCGCCTTTTCTGCTGCAATCTGATTTGGTAGTTGTCCTATTTCTTGATAAATACTGTCGAGTTGTCCTTGCAGTGACTTAATGCGTTGTGGCAAGCTTTTTAACAATTCGGCATTGCGCAAGGGATTCGAGCGAGCTTCATAAAAATCAGCTTTCAAGCGATCGGTATTCGATCGTAAGGCTTCAGCCGTGGTGCGTAATTCTTCGTATCGCGCGGGCCAGCGTTTAGCCATTTCTTCCGCAAGCCGGACCGATTGAAAGTCTTTGGCAATGTCGGTAGTCAGCTTACCATTCAAATCATCAACCCAAGCGTCCGCTGTTTGTTTAGCAGAAGCCTTGATCCAAGCGGGAATTTTCGTAGTAGTCGTTTTAGCGGAAGATTCTGTGAGTGCACCACTCTCTTCGCGAGGAGTCCCAAATTGCAAACCACGAATCGAACCACGTTGCGCAACCGCCTTTCGACGTAATAGCGAATCTGTTTCAAAATCGAGTTCGACACGTTCCGCTTCGAGTAAATTTTCCATTGGTCTCTGAGGATTGGTTATTGCCAAATCGTAGAGATCAGCTTTCGCATCTAATAAAGATACCGACGCTTTGCCTAGCTCAACCCGTGCTCCGATGGCAGCCTGCCCACCCTCAACTACCGAACTTCGCAGCAGATAGCCAGCCCCAAACTGCACCGTATAGTACAGCAGAATAACACCCACAAGACGTGGCAAAATGTAACCGAATCGTATGTAGCGACTCATAATATTTTAATTCCTAAGCAAAAGCATCTTAGTGCTTAAGTGATTTGGTAGCTCTATTAGCGAGTGATTTATCTTGTCAAACCCAATCGGGAAGAGATATCGACTCCGAGCAAAATTCTGCCAATGCGGTATTTCAAAATCCATTGAACGATCGAAGGTCGTAAGCGATCAACGATCGAGTTTACAAGCAAGTAAATCGGGTATGCCGTGTAGATACCGACGAGTAAAGCACCCATCACAACGGTATTGTGAAAACCTATCCAAGCACCTAGCGGAGCATCGTAAATGCCAGCAAAAGTACTTTGTAAGCTACTGATGGTCAAAACCTTTGCGCCTAGCAAGTGTAGGAACGGATCAAGCCAGGGGGTAATAGCTGCGATGGCCGCCATCGTTGCTAGCCCCGCCATACGATTCACCCGTAGCGCTGCTAGCAGAAACAATAGCGTGAAAGAAATCAAATTGCCTGTTGGCACGAGCCCAAGGACAACTCCTAGCGCGACTCCAGCCCCGATTTGGCGCGTCGAATCGTTGGCAACCAAGATGGTTACCACCTGCTTAAGCGGTCCTATAAACCAATGAATCATTCGTGTCACCATCGCTTCAAGTAATGGCCCACCGAGTGGGCCTGCTAAGAAGACGAGCGCGCAGCATTGCGTACTCTCTGTTAACTTCGACCGATTATGACGATTGCATGAGCCGAACCTGTTTTAGCGGCTTACCGAAACTGCTGTGCTAGCAGCAGGCTAGAAAAGATGAGGGATCCACCAAGAGACAACTTTAGGACGAAACTGATTGGCCTGAAGGAGTTTCCACCAAGCCCTTTCAAGCAGTCGCAACGGCTGTCTTGCTTTGATAAGGGTTTACAAGAAGTCAATCGTTAAGTCGCCTCGAATCTTTTATATCCAATCTTGGTTGCCCTGAGTGGTAAGGGATTTATCTCTGGACTTATCAGGGGCGCTTCAGAGACAAGCAACCGGCAGGGTCTATCTTTCCATTAAGGAAAGTAGGCAACCAACAATCAATACAAATCGACTATGCCACTTGTTGCTAAAGCAACACCGATAGACTGAACACCAATCGGTGCTACCCGAAAAAAATAGTTATTTAGGCTTCGCAGTGATTTATTTTTCTTAATCCTCTTTCAACCACGCATCATCGGTTGCTCCAAAGGTAATAGGTTCATTGGGAATCGCTTTGAGATCAAAACGATCGAGAAATTCTTTTGAGGTCATCGTTTGTCGGGGACCCAAGCCACACCATTCGGCGAGAAGACCAATGACTCGCTCGGGAGCGATCCCCTGTTCATGATAATAAGCGATACGGGTGTCACCATGACGTTTAGCCAGACGCCGACCATCGGGCCCTACAACGAGAGGCAGATGCGTGTATTCAGGAGGTTTTCCTAGATCGAGCAACCGGTATAGTAACATCTGCCTTGATGTTGAACTCAGTAGATCATCGCTACGGACGACTTGATCAACCCCTTGCCGCGCATCGTCAACGACAACCGCTAATTGGTAGCTTGGACCACCCCCCTTGGTTGCGATCAAAAAGTCGCCCACTTGTTGCTGTGGATTAGCTTCTTGCTGACCGGCGAAATGATCGACAAAGCAAAGTGTTTCGTTAGGGGCGATAACGCGCCAAGCAGCAACCGCCCCCTTGGTAAAACCTTCAAACCGAGGCTTGGGGTCATCTGCTCGAGGCCGACAACTGCCGGGGTAGCGCATCTCACGGTCTCCCGTATGGGGGGCACTCAAACTAGCAGCCAAGATTTGCGACCGCGTGCAACGGCAAGGGTAGGCTTGCCCCGCATCAACCAGCTTGTTTAATGCCTTGAGATAAGGCTCCATGTCGGCCGTCTGATAGATTGGCGCTTCATCCCAATCAAGGCCCAGCCAACTAAGGATCTCGATTGCCTCTTGTGCGGCATTCGCTTTGATCCGCGGGCTATCAATATCTTCGATACGAAAGAGGATCCGCCAGCCATTCTGTCGAGCTATGGCCCAATTCACTAAAAACGTTCGAGCGTTTCCTAAGTGCAAAGCACCGGTCGGCGAAGGAGCAAGGCGTGTCGTTGGCATGGAAGCCAGTTTAACCGGAACGAAGGCAAATACAGAGTGTCCATCAGAGATCGAATTTAATGCCTTGGGCTAACGGCAACGCTGATCCGTAGTTGATCGTGTTCGTCGTGCGACGCATGTACTGCTTCCAAGCATCGGAACCTGACTCACGGCCACCTCCTGTTTCTTTTTCGCCGCCAAAGGCACCGCCAATTTCGGCCCCAGAGGTGCCGATGTTCACGTTGGCGATTCCGCAGTCCGAACCAGCTGGCCCCGTGAATCGTCCTGCTTCGCGAACATCGCTCGTAAAAATGGCCGACGAAAGACCTTGCGGTACTGCGTTATGGATGGCCATCGCTTGGTCGAGTGTTTCGTACTCTACAATATAAGTTAGCGGTGCGAACGTTTCATCGAGCATCACCGCGGTTTGCTTTGGCATGTGCATTAGAGCAGGTTCGACATAGTATCCCTCTGCAGGAACTGAACCCGTTACGCGTCCACCACCGCAAACGAGCTTTCCCCCTTGCGATTGTGCCGCAGCAAGGCTTGCTTGCATTTTGTCGTAACCAGCTTGATTGACTAATGGCCCAACAAGAATCCCCTCATTGTTTGGATCGCCAATTGGAAGCGTTGCGTAGGCCTTTGCAAGCCGTTCGGTCAATTGATCGGCAATGCTTTTGTGAACAATCAAACGACGTAAACTCGTGCAGCGCTGGCCACAAGTACCGACAGCCGAAAAAACGATCGCTCGGACAGCCAGTTCGAGATCGGCCGTCGGGGTAACAATCATCGCATTGTTTCCCCCTAATTCGAGCAAGCTCTTTCCTAATCGGCTTCCTACAGCGGCGGCTACCTTGCGACCCATCGGTATCGAACCAGTTGCTGAGACAAGAGGAACTTTTGGATTAGCTGCTAAGGCAGCACCTGTTTCGGCTCCGCCGTTAACGACGCAACTAAGGTTGTCGGGAGCCGCTTCAAAATCAGCAGCAGCACGAAGAACCATTTCATGGCATGCTAAAGAGATAAGCGGTGTCTGTTCGGAAGGCTTCCAGACGATTGAATCACCACACACAAGTGCTAGCATGGCATTCCATGCCCAGACCGCAGCGGGAAAGTTGAATGCTGATATGACACCAACCACCCCCATCGGATGCCACTGCTCAATCAATTGATGTTCGGGCCGTTCACTTGCGATCGTTAAACCATAAAGCTGTCGCGATAATCCGACCGCAAAATCGCAGACGTCAATCCATTCTTGAATTTCCCCTTCCGCTTCGGCAGAAATTTTTCCTGCTTCAAGCGTAATAAGTTTTGCCAGCTCGGCTTTGTTTTTGCGAACGATTTCGCCAATACGAAAGACAAGTTGCCCACGAAGGGGGGCGGGTACGGATCGCCATTTACAAAAAGCTTCATTCGCTGCTTCGACGGCTGCATCAACGTCGGCGGTGGTACTGATTCCACAAATTCCCGTGTTACCACCATCAATCGGTGATCGAGGCGCGAACGTCGTGCCACTTCCAATCGAATAGGCTTTACCGATTGCTAGGCCAGGATATGAGCCTTTGGCAAGCTGTGGTACCAACGTGGCAGGTAATTCCATCAAAACGTTTCCATCTTTATTAGGTTGGTTAGAGCGATTTTCTCAAAACCTTGATGCTACTAGTTTCGTGCTATATTAACCTTCGACCGAAGCGATAGGGGAACGAACACTTGTTGCCGTTGCATAAGGTACGCCAAATTCATTTGCCATGAAGTCGGCAAGCACGACATCTTCTTGTCGAACAAATCCTTTGGAGGGGAGTTTACCAAGCCGATGTAAATCAACGACGGTACACATGCTCGTCGCGGTGGTAATTTGGATCGAACTCGCTTCGATACCATGCACTTTACCATGATAGACTTTCTTTGCAGCAGCTACCTGTTCGTACCGACCTTGACGCCACCCCGTTACGGTACTGAAAATCAAGACAACATCTTGGTTCGTACAAGGAATAGCAGCTTCCATGAGTTCTTTGAGCAAATTGCGGCGATCGTAAAACCGAAGTCCGTGCAAAAGAAACATCATCAAATCACGGTGACCAGTATAGCGGACTGTCTTGTAATCAAGGTCAGTCACTTTGCCATCGAGTGTTTCGCAGAGTGTACCAAGCCCCCCCGAAGTGTTAAACGCTTCGTAGTTCACCCCGTCGAGCGCAAAATGTTCAAGTCCTTCCAGAGGTTGCAATTCCTTGCATTCTCCTTCATAAATCGCTTCGCACGGATTGCAATATTCGTTAATTAACCCATCAGTCGACCATGTCAAATTGTATTTGAGCATGTTGGTAGGGTAGAGTGGTAACGCACCAACACGCATCTTTACGCGATCAACCTTGTCAAAACCTTGGCAAAGGTCGTAGGCAAGAATGCCGATGAAGCCTGGTGCTAAACCACACTGAGGCATAAAGATTTGACCTTCGAATGATTTCGAAGCTATTTCTCGAACCGCCTGTGTCGTGGCAACATCTTCGGTAAGGTCAAAGTAACTCACACCCGCTTCAAGAGCGGCATGCGCGATCGCTTGATTCTGGTCGAAAGCGCAAGCAGAGATTACCACTTTGCGATCAGCAAGGATTTCAGTGACCGCTGCGTGGTTCGTAACATCAACGACTTTTGTCGTTACGGGTGTTTCTTCCTCTAGGCTCTTACATGCTTCGGCTGAGATATCTCCAACCAAAACATCGTAATGCCCCGAGTAATGAAGCATGCGGGCTATACCGCGACCAATTTTACCAGCACCGAGAATCGTTATCGGATATTTCGTTACATCACCCACTTAGCTGCTTTCAATTAAGGGATTCCCAATTATTAATCATCATGTTGCTATTGAAACATCAAATCAACTACTTTGATCCAGCATCGGTTGATTCAAAAATTTTGTCGGCGCTCTGGGCTACAAATCCGGGATAGAGGTCACCTGATTCGGTCGGATACCGTTTAGCAAATTCGTAATAACAAGTGGGAACTTCGTGAGTCTCTTCACCGGCGAAAGGAATTTCCATCTTATCAGCCAGCGAAGAACCTTGTTCGAGCAGAACGTCGGGTGATCCCTTAACACGTCCACCCGATTCGTTGATTCCGAATCCGAGCGACTCAACAACATCAAGAACAGAAGCCACCTCGGGAAAGTTTTTCAAATCATTAACCGAGATAGTAAAGTGATTTGGACGAATCCCTAGGCTTGCCACCCAGGCAGCGTATTCACTTTCTTTTTGAAGCGTTAGGTAGTCTTCCCATGAAATCGGATCCCAAAGGCGACCGGCCCACATCACGCTTGGGTCAGCTACGCAGGCAGGATCGACCTGCTCAGCGAGTCCTTCGAGTATCGAAGCGACCTTGCTAGAGAGTTCATGAACTCGAAGTTCTGATAAAAAGATCCTAGGCAAGTCGGACTGAGGCGGCAGATACCCATAGGCCGACAGCTTTTTCTCTTTGAAATCGTAAGGCTCGTAAGGCGTATAGCCTATAGCCAACAGATGAGGTTCTAACGACTTCAGTCCAATTGGCTCTAGAGCGAGCGTGCGGAATGCGACGTGGTCGTTAAGAACTTTTTCCCCTTTCGCTTCAAAGGCTGATTTGATTGCCTCCGCTTGCGGAGTCATGGCGACATAGTCGGCCCACAGATGATCAAAAAACTTATTGATTTCCACGTCCGCCTCCTTATTCGAAAAAAACTTGCCCACTAAATAATTCTAGCTCTTAAGAGAGCCTACTCTTCGATCCTAGCTCGACGCATATCCGAGGTAAAGGCTTTGTATTGCGCAAAACCTCCTCGCTTTCGCAGCAGACCGACTCCGTCCAACTGGCTAATTAAATTACGGCAAACAAGGGAAACTAGTTGGTCGAATAGTGGAATCGTTGTCTAAAAGATTCACACCCGTTTGACGGTTGGGCTATTCATCGGGCATACTAGTAACAGTGTTTTGGTCGTCTCTCAAACGGTTACAAACCTAGTAGCGGCGTAAGTAATAGCGGTGCAAGATGAGGGGCCTCTGTGACGGGGGCCTTACGAACCTGGTCAGGGTGGAAACGCAGCAGCCATAAGAATGAGTCTTCGGGTGCGGGGGCCTCTCATTTTCGCACCGCTATTTAAGAAATTGCAAATCCTATCCAAGATTTGCCCTCGATCAATTTCCTTGCATTCAAATGCATGAGACTTGGTTGAGATAGCTCACTCGAATTTAATCAACGACATTTAGGGCAAACTTACCTTAGGCTTATCTTTATGGCCGATAACGCTTTGCCCCAATCGGATGTCGACTCTAATCCTGAAAAGAACCAGACTCAGCGCGCCCCAGAGAGTCTAAATTCGGGCGAAGAATATGTCGTGGTTGCCCGTCGGTACCGACCGCAAACGTTCAGCGAACTAATTGGACAAGAGCACGTTGCCAAAGCACTCGAACAGGCGATTCGTACGGGCCGCATAGGTCATGCTTATCTTTTCACGGGGGCACGAGGGGTTGGCAAGACTTCAGCGGCCCGGATTATGGCCAAGGCACTGAATTGTGTCGAAGGCCCGACGGCCACGCCCTGCAATCAGTGCGAAGTCTGTCTCAGCGTTTCGTCGGGTGATGATGTCGATGTGCTCGAGATTGACGGTGCAAGCAACCGTGGGATCGACGAAATTCGTCAGCTTCGACAAAACGCTGGGATCCGGCCAAGCCGGGTTCGGTTCAAAGTATATATCATCGACGAAGTCCACATGCTGACTAAGGAAGCGTTCAACGCGCTTCTCAAAACGCTCGAGGAACCACCCGAGCATGTCAAGTTTATTTTTGCGACGACCGAGCCGAACAAAATACCGATCACCATCCTTTCGCGTTGCCAACGGTTTGACTTTGCTGGGATTGAATCCAATTCGATCCAACATCGTCTTAGCCAAATTGCCCAGGCAGAAGGGGTCGAGATTAATGACGAAGCGTTGCAAATCTTGTCGGTCCGAGCCGCTGGCTCGATGCGTGATAGTCAATCATTGCTTGAACAGCTGCTTGCGATTGCTGGTAACAAGATCACCGGTGACGATGTTAATTCGTTGCTCGGTATTGCGCCTGCCGCCCGTGTTGCTGAATTAGCTCAATCGCTTGCTGAGCGTGACGGCGCCGCCGCACTCAGCATGCTTGATGCGGCCGTGCGTGCCGGGGCAGACGTTGGCCAGTTGCTCGACCAACTGATGGGCTACCTGCGTGACGTCATGGCACTTGCGGTCGGCTGCCCAGCCGAGCGAATGCTCTATGCCTTGCCAGCACAATTTGAACAAGCGAAGCAGCTTGGCAAAGAACTCGGCGTACACACCTTGCTCGCTATGCTTCAGATTCTTGACCAAACGGCCGCCCGTATGCGAGTGAGCCTCCATGAGCGAACGCTTGCCGACATGGCGATTGTGCGACTTGTCTCGCTAGAAGATCTGGACGCGTTGGCCGATGTCGTAGCCGAACTTCGGCAAAAACAACCTGACGAGGGCTCGAATCCGCCCGCTGTGCGAAGTGCACCGGTTACGAAAAGATCGGTTGCTGTCGCTCCGGTTGCATTGCCCGTTGCTAAACCTGAACAAGAACTCCGTAAATCCGTTCAAAAAACTTCAGCCAAGCCAAGCATTGAACCCGATGTAAAGCCCTCGCCGTTAGTTGAAGAAAAACCCACGCTGATTAATTTGACGGAGGCAAACCAAGATAGGCGTAAAGA
>CAYGQU010000056.1:0-10820 GCA_964352045.1 uncultured Planctomycetaceae bacterium | reverse complement strand
ACATTGGCAACGCCCCATTTGCCCGTTTTGTCGAGTTCGTAATCAAACTCAAAACTTGTGCTGTTGACCGAACGCCGCAGAGCGCCCCCCTCACTAGACGAGGAGGGGTTCTTTTGAGTTCGTTCCTGCAAAGAACGAAAGCTGGCCGATTGGAACGGGTTGCTTCGATTACTCAGCGTGCGGGTTGGTTGTGACTGAGCCAGAAAGGGTTGGGTCTGGGCGCTATCAACTGGCCAAGGTTGGCTAGGCGAGCTGGGTTGACTCATTGAACTTGTTTGGCTGGCCTGATTCCAAGAGTTGTCATTCCAATCGGGTGATGTTTGCTGAGATGCCAGAGGTTCGCGAAGGCCATGCTGCTGGTTAGCGACAGCGAACGGATCTTGCTGCGATGGAACAGCAGATTGAGGCAAATTCTCCATCGAATTGTACGCAGGATTCGATAGCGCTGGTGCAGCCAAGGCATAGCGGTTACTGGTAAAGTGTGATTCGGTGGTAGATCGTGCGAATGAATTTTTAGCCATCGCGTTAGCATTCGTTTCACTACGATTACCCGCTTTGTCAGAAACGCTAACACGAATCGCCGCTTGGCTTGCCCCAATCGGCAATCTCCAGCGTGCGACCGCGGCGAGTTGGTCAGCCGATAGCGGACCTTCGTTCAATGGCTCGATCTGTACAGGAGTCCAACTTGGTTGGTTGGGTGCTTGGACATAAATCCTAAGGCTTTGTGGATCAATCTCCGAGGAATCGTTTAGCACGACTTTGGCTACGAGTATGCCGTTGTTTACTTCCGCTGTAACCTGTGGATTGCGTGGGCTTGTTGTATCTACAATCACATGCATTTCGGGCTCTAACGGACCAACAGGTTGATACGCACCAAACCGATCGTAGGTGCGAATGGCAAAGAAATACTCCCCATCGCCGGGAGCTTGGTATTGGAACGAATGAACTTGTGGCGCGGCCGAAGAGACTTTTTGCCATGTGGCTCCCGCGCCTAGCGAAACGTCTTGTGAAACATAAAGCACAACTTCTTTGGCACCACGATTACCGACTTGCCCCGCCCAACGATAAGGAATCGCCAGGCCATGGCTACCCCAATAAATAGGTTCTATCTTCGGGGCTGTTCGGTTCACACCGGCAGCAGGGGCCTGTGGATAGTTATTTGGTTGGTAGGACTGGGCTATCGGTCGGGCTACCTGCTGGGCATCTGTTTGAAGACGGGCTTCTCTTCCCATGGTTGCAGACGAAGCCGCACCGACTGGATTTTGTTGTGGGCTTCCCCATTGGGCTTGGCACTTGGCTTGGTCCAGCACGCCATTGGCAATCAACCCAAACAAGACGATACCCGCCGACATAAATGTCGTCCCCATAGGGAGTAGCCGGTGGGTTATCGAAGAGAACATGAAAACGATTGCCAAATTGTTGTGGTTGATTTGCCCAATCACCCTAAATCAGGGCTTAATCTAGCTATCGGTCTTTCACCGAGGTCGGCTTGACCGAACTTGGCAGGTCGTGCGATCCAGGTAACTTGGGCCGTTTGCAGGAAAAGCTTCGCTAGACTCGAAACCAAACTAGAGGCATAATGATAAGTAACGACACTCAAAGGCGTTGTGAGAGCAAACACCTTACAAAACACTATTTGCATTATACGGACCGAGTTGACCGATTATGACGATCCCAACGCTGGCTAAGGTGGCGGCGTTATTCGGGCTCGTTCTCGCTATGACGGCTGGCTTTTTTCTCTTCGTGAGAAACTGGTCGGGTCGCACCGGCGACAGCAGGGAAGAGGCGAGCGAGATGCTCACAAAGTTCCGAGAGCTGCATACTCGGGGTGGGCTTAGCGACGCCGAATACCGAACTATCAAGACGAAGCTAGCACCCGACCTCGGTGCGGACACGTTTTCTTCAATCGAAGAGTCTGCCGCCACGATTAAAGGGGATGCTAGTAACAATAGGAGCATTAACGACAGTTTACCTAAACCAGCCTCTTCCGCACTTGTAGAAGAGGATTGGTTGGAAGAGGGTGACTCGGAGGCTTGAGACGCTAGCAACACGTTTGGGGGGTTATGATAGCTCCCAAAATGTTGTTGGCGAGTGACTTTCGGGAAACCGATGAACGATTGTCGTTAGCGTAGCGTAATTGACGCGAACACTGCTCGAACAAGAGCGTGGACATGGAAGGCCCGCCTGGCGCAGAGAAAGTGGTTCGGGAAGGATTGAGTTACTAAGATGCAAGAGTGACAGACATGACGACGGGACGTTCGTCACGCCACATCACTTCAAGCTAGTAACCTCACCAACCAAGAACCGCAAACATCGAGTGGCACCACAGAATAGCAAACGCAATGGTCAACTGCAGGCTTCCCTCCTGTGATCATTGCTTCGCACACGGGTAAGGAGCTGTCTATGCCTTCGGGTAAGGAAATCACCGGTACACGACGTGGCGGCACGTCAAAAAAGAACGCCTTTTGTTCGTTCTGTCGAAAGAGTTATCGCGACGTTGGTCCCCTCGTCGAGGGGCCTGGCGATGTCTACATCTGTGGAGAGTGCATCGAACTCTGCCAATCGATACTTGACCAAGAGAGCAAGCGTCGTGGTTCGAGCAAGCAACTCTTCACTAAAATCCCCTCCCCACGTGAGATCGTCGCGGAGCTTGATCACTATGTGATTGGTCAAGATGCTGCTAAACGGGTTCTCGCCGTAGCGGTTCATAGCCATTACAAACGACTCGTTGCTGCTGAAGATCAAGATGGAGTCGATATTGATAAGTCGAACATCTTGCTCGTTGGCCCCACCGGTTGTGGCAAAACCCTCTTGGCCAAGACTTTGGCTCGCAGCCTGAACGTCCCGTTCGCCATTGGCGATGCAACGACGCTCACCGAAGCGGGTTATGTCGGTGAAGATGTCGAGAACCTTCTGCTAAAGCTACTACATGCAGCCGACTTCGATGTCGAATCGGCTCAACGTGGAATTCTTTACATCGACGAGATCGACAAGATTGGCAAAACAAGCCAAAACGTTTCGATCACGCGCGACGTTTCGGGTGAAGGGGTTCAACAAGCACTGCTTAAAATGCTTGAAGGAACCACGGCAAATGTCCCACCCCAAGGTGGACGCAAGCACCCTGAGCAGCAGTATATTCAGATTGACACCACGAACATCTTGTTCATCTGCGGCGGAACGTTTGCTGGCGTTGAGGATGTCGTCCGTAAACGTCTTGGCAAGAAGTCGATCGGCTTCAGCCAAGATGTCGAGCAGAACGAAGAGGTCAGCTTTGCTGAAGCGATCTCGCAAGTCTGTGCTGACGACTTGATCGAGTTTGGCATGATTCCTGAGTTGGTAGGCCGTTTGCCTGTCGTGAGCAGTCTTCGTCCGCTCGACGAATCTGCTTTGACTCGCATTCTAACCGAGCCCAACAATGCAATGACCAAGCAGTACCAACGCCTCTTCTCAATGGAAGAAGCGGAACTGCAGTTCACGCCAGGTGCGATCGAAGCGATTGCCAAACGGGCCCACGAACGTGAGACCGGCGCCCGTGGCCTGCGTTCGATCATCGAGAACGTTATGCTTGACATCATGTTCGACCTCCCCGACCAACCACGTGGTCAAAGCTACAACATCACGGAAGGAATCGTTGATGGAACGGAGAAATTATTCTCCGACACACCGCAGAGCAAGTCAGCTTAACTCCCTTGGGTTGAATTTATTGCTCAATGATTTCGTCCTCCTCGTTTAACGAGTGACGTTCAAACCTGGAGCGGGGGTGCTAGACGCTGCCGCTGCCAGAAGTTGAGTCACTCAGATTTTTAAAGGCCCGCAAGAAGTCTTCTTGCGGGCCTTTTTTATTGGTCGCATGCATCCTTGACGAGCTCCAAAAGCGAGCGTCTTTGACAAGATCAACTGGTTTCTAAAACACAAAAAAAGAATCTTGTGCTCTTTGCAAGTTGCTGCTTGTCGATGCTACCGCAACGCTTTGACCACCTAAACCAAAGACTAAAGGAAATTTCTTTACCGCATTCCGAAGCATTCGATTTCAAGCTTGCGGAGTTCATTGGCGACTTGCTGGGGCGACTCGGGACGACGTAACGGGTCTTTTGCCATAAGGCGATCGACCAAGATCGGCACCGTGGGGGGAAGGTCAGGCCGTAGTTTGCCAAGAGGCTCGGCACGGCCTTCGCGATGTAGGCTAATAAGCTGACCAGGATGATCCGTATCGAAAGGACGTCGTCCAGCAATCATCTCATAGAGCGTCACACCCAAGCTATAGAGATCGCTTTGTTGCGTTGCATCGGTCGTTGAAGTGAGCCGTTCGGGAGCCATGTAGTGCAAGGTGCCTATCACCGGACGATCAGCCCAGGCACGAGCTTCATCATTCGTTTGACAAAACCCAAAGTCGATGAGGGTCGTGTGGCCATCGGATCCAACGATCAAATTACTTGGTTTTACGTCGCCATGAATCATACCAGTCGATTGATGCAGTGCAGCAAGCGCGTCTGCCGTTTGGCGGGCGATCCACAGGGCAGTTGGCAACGAAGGCTTTTGCTTAGCCAGCAAGGTTTCTACCGTTTGGCCTTCGAGTCTTGGCATTACCAAATAGAAGGGGGGCGTCGTAATACCCGCCGAGAGTACAGGCAACAAATTCGGATGCGAGACACGCTGCCCAACCCAAGCTTCACGACGTTGTGCTTCGATCGCACGCGAGTCGGTCCACCATTCTTTGCGTAGCGATTTGATTGCATAGGAAGGGGCCAAGCTGTCGGCACCCTCGGCAGGCTTCGCCAAATAGACCCTCGTTAAACTTCCTTCGCCAATAAGTCGCAGAAGCTGCCAGGGCCCGAGCCGACCGACCGCTTTCGATCGGCGGTGAGCCTTGCTACCTAAGAGAGGAATCTTCGGTGCGGACTTCGCCGCCTTGTTATCCGAAACGGTCGCCATCTTGCTATGTCGTGCTGCCTCATGATTGAAAAGCCGTTACGACATGCCCCCCTAACTGGCATGTCTAAACCAGTTAATCGGCAAAGTTTGCCAAGGAGTTAAGTTGCAAGTAAATAAGTCGCGAAGTCGGTTATCCGCCTAGACAACGTGCTAGCAATCCGCGAGCCTCAGATTCATCCTTCGTGCCACCAAGAATTGCACGGCCATCCGCAAACAGGGTTACTTTGTGCCCCTCGAAGTCAAACTGAATGAGGAATTGGTTGCCAGTTACTTCGCCCACCACGCCGGCAATCGACGATAGCATTGCCCGCATTGCGTCGAGATCGATACGACCTTCTGCTTCGGGAGGACGAATCTGCACGGCTCCTTTATCGCAGAGGATGACAGTCTCGCTTGCGCGACGCCCTTCAAACCAAACATAGTCGTGTTGACCGCAAGCGCGGCAATCGGGCGAGGGATCGATAGCAAGTCGTCGACTGCGGCCATGCCAGAGGTCCATCACGGTGAGACCTGTTGCGAGATCTTCGTCGAGACCAGCCAATAGTTTCATCGCTTCGAGCGACTCGATTGAAGCGATGACATTCACCGCTGGGCCGAGTACACCGGCGGTATCGCAGGTGGGCGATTCACCTGGAAGGGGGGGCTCAGAAACTAAGCAGGCAAGGCACGCGGTTTTGCCAGGTATGATTGGCATCACTTGGCCTTCACCACCGATGACTCCACCAAAGACCCAGGGAATACCTTGCATTAGTGCATAGTCGTTTAGCAGTAATCGGGTTTCAAAGTTATCAGTCCCATCCAAAATGAGATCGATCCCCTCGGCTAGTTCGCCGAGGTTACGGTGTGTGATATCTGCGACGAGGGGCTCAACCGTTACCTCCGAATTGATTTGGGTGAGGTGTTTGGCGGCGGCAATCGCTTTAGGCAAGCCGTCGGCAACATCCTGCTCGTTGTAAAGAACTTGGCGTTGTAAGTTGCTAAGCTCAAGAAAATCCCGATCGACTAAGCGGATGTGGCCGACTCCTGCGCGGACCAGCGTGTTGGCAATCACCGAGCCAAGGGCTCCGCAACCGCAGATTAAGACTTTTGAAGCGAACAACCGTTTTTGCCCGGCCACGCCAAACGGGGCGAAGCGAGTCTGCTTGCTGTAACGCGAAAAGTCGGGCGTTGTTTCACTCATCCAGCTTCGCTCTCTTCGGTTTCGTCCTTATCGAGTAGACGCTCCTCCTCTTCGAGTGCCGCCATGGCCGCCTTGCGTCTAGCAAATGCTTCGGCAAGCACACGTCCTGTGGATGACTCTTTACATTTCGACACTTTTTCGGGGGTCCCCTCGGCAACGACACGGCCCCCTTCGTCGGCTGCACCGGGCCCCAAATCAACAAGCCAATCCGCTGCCATCATCATGGTGAGATTGTGTTCAATAACAATCACCGAATGCCCCACGTCAATCAATGCTTTGAAGCAATCAATAAGCTGTTCAACATCGGAAAAATGCAGGCCCGTGGTTGGCTCATCTAGCAAGAACAAAGTTCTCGCGGCTTGCTTGGTGCTGAGGCGGCCCGCCAATTTGAGCCGTTGCGCCTCGCCCCCCGACAGGGTGTTTGCCGGCTGCCCCAATTGCAAATAATCGAGCCCTACATCGAGTAGTGACTTTAACTTCGATTGAATCTTCGGTTGCCCACGAAAAAAGCGGAGCGCTTCGTGGGCAGTCATGTCGAGGACCTCAGCGATATCGCGGCCCCGATGCTTCACTTCGAGCACCTCCGGCTTGTAGCGCCGGCCATTGCACTCGCGACACTTCATGTAAATGTCTGCCAGAAACTGCATGTCAATTTCAACGAACCCGGCCCCTTGGCATGCTTCGCAGCGACCTCCATCGACATTGAAACTAAAGTGACTTGCTTTAAGATCGCGCGATTTGGCCTCAGGCTGCTCAGCAAACAACGTGCGGATTGGGTCGAATGCCTTGATATAGGTTACGGGGTTTGAACGTGGTGAACGACCGATCGGTTGTTGATCGACGAAGACCACGTCGTCAAGAAGCCGTATTCCCAGCAATTCAGCATAGGGTAGGGGTCGGTCAGCTTCGTGCCGCGATTCGTTGGCCACGGTTCCTTTGCCATGAAATTCATCCGCCAGGGCAGGGTAGAGCGTGCGTCGCACAAGACTACTTTTTCCTGCTCCACTGACTCCTGTGACAACACACAAAAGCCCCAGCGGCAATCGGACCGTAAGGCCTTCGTTGGGATCCGTTCCATTTAGCCCTCCACCACGGAGATTGGCTCCCTTGGCTCCTGTAATCGTCAGCGCGTCTTGAGTCGGTTTGGTACGGGTCGAGGTGTCGCCGCGGACCATTCGACGACCTGATAGCCAATCACCCGTTCGGCTCTCTCGGCATGTGAGCAACTGTTCGGGTGGCCCTTCGTAAACGATTTGCCCTCCTTCAAGCCCTGCTTGGGGTCCAAATTCGACAAGGTGATCTGCGGCACGGATGATCGCTTCCTCGTGCTCAACGACAATTACCGTATTACCACGATCTCGCAATCGTGTAATGGCATTGGCAAGAGGTTCGATATCGACCGGGTGCAAACCGGTCGATGGTTCATCTAGCATATACAGCATGTCAACTAAATTTGATCCCAGCGTCGCAGTCATACCAACGCGTTGTGATTCACCCGTACTGAGCGTACGAAGCGAGCGGTCGAGTGTCAGGTAACCGACACCCACTTCGCTGAGGTAAAGCAATCGGTTCCTCACTTCGGCCAACACGGGACCCGCAATCACTTCTTCTTCCGAATCAAGCGAGAGCGAATCAAACCACTCGATCGCTTCACGAATTTCGAGTTGACATAGCTGCGAGAAATTTTTGCCGGCGATGCGGACAGCTAGTGCATCGGGCTTGAGCCGAGTACCTAGGCAGGCATCGCATAGGCGATAAGATCGCCATCGGCTAAGAAACACTCGCAAGTGCATTTTGTACTTCCTTCGCTCCAACCAGCGAAAGAAGCCATTGAGGCCACCAAACTCTCTTTCGGGTACCCCTTCGATTACTAGACGGAGTTGATCTTCCGTTAAATCGTCGAACGGCACATCGACCGGCAAGTCGTAGTCTGAGGCTAAGGCGAGAAGCTCTTCGAGCTCGTGGGCATACGCTGGAGTCGTCCAGGGGGCTACCGCTCCTTCGCGAAGCGACTTCGTGCGATCAGGAACGACCAGATTCATGTCCGTTTCAACAACGCTGCCAAATCCTTGGCAAAGTTCGCATGCCCCCAAGGGACTATTAAAATTAAAAAGCTGCGGCTCGGGCTGTGTGTACTCGATGTTGCAACCGCTGCATCGGAAGTGAGCATCGAAGCGATGCACGCGCCATGATTTGCCATCGACTAGCACACAAGCGTCTAGAGGATCAGATTCATCGGCTTGCTCAAAGAGAATACAAGCACCATCCCCGGCCTCTAGCGTGGTCTCAATTGACTCGGTTGGGCGCGATAAGTCTTTGGCACCACCAACTAGTCGGTCCGTGATTACCGTTAGCTTAGCCCCTTCGCGAAATCGCTCGACAAGTTCGGCTGAGAGATTCAATGTCTCGCCTTTATGTATCGCACGGACGAAACCTGATTCGATTATTTCTGCTAAGCGTGCTGCGCCTTCGGCTGTTGGTTCGAGGGCGACATCAAAGCCAATCATGGCGCGTCGCCCTTCAGAAATCGTGGTGTAACGATCAACGATTGATTCGACCGAATCCGTTTGCACGATTGCTCCGCACGTTTCACAATTTACTTTGCCGATGCGAGCAAAGAGTAATCGAAGGTGGTCAGCCACCTCGGTAGCGGTTGCGACGGTTGTTCGATTTGAACGACTACCGCCATTGCGTGTCACGGCAATCGCAGGGGGTAAGCCCTCGATCCGCTCGACTTCGGGTTTATCAAGTTGATCGATAAATTGACGCGTGTACGCTGAAAAGCTTTCGATGTAGCGTCGCTGTCCCTCGGCATAAAGTGTGTCGATCGCCATGCTGGTCTTGCCACTACCCGAGGCACCGCAGAAGACAATTAATTTGTTCCGGGGAAGATCAAGATCAACACAACGTAGATTATGGGTTTCTGCTCCTATGACTCGAATCGGTTGGCCAGCAGAAGAACTTGCCGGCCCGGAACTTGTCGAAACTGGTTGCGTGGTCGTTGGCATAATTCAGGCAGCTGAGGGGCAAAAAATGCGAAGTCGGATTGATAGTAGCTTGATACGTTTGTCTAGAGCGGCTGTACAGAAAGGCGTAGAGCAATTCGGGGCAATCCCGTACGATAACGCCCTGGGACATGAATCACCAGCATACGGACCCTGTTACCTGTTAAAATTGTCCTGCAGCCTAGCTTCAGGGCTTGTATAAGCAACGCTTATTTTTTCGCTAACTTATTCACCACTGCCTCCATGCCTGAGTCTTCCCCCCTACTGGCCATCGAGAAACTACGTGCGGAAATACGCGAGCATGATCGGCTTTATTATGTCGATGCAGCACCGACGATCAGCGATCAAGAATACGATGCCAAGCTAGCCGAGCTTCGTCAGCTCGAAGCAGATCAGCCTGACCTAATCACACCCGACAGTCCGACGCAACGTGTCGGAGGCGAGCCTCTTGGTGCTTTCGAAACAGTCGAGCACGCCGTGCCGATGTACTCGATCGACAATTCTTACGATTCGGAAGAATTTACCAAATGGGCCAAACGTTGCTTTGAGTCAGCAAGCCAAGAATCCAATCTCCTAGCTGCGGAAGAAAAAGGTTTCCCTATCAACGGAGGGTATTCGGTGGAGCCAAAGATCGACGGCGTAGCAGCAAGCCTACGGTACGAGGCAGGGCGTTTCGTTTTGGGCGTCACCCGAGGCGATGGCAAACGAGGTGATGACATTACGCAAAATTTACGTACTCTAAAATCGGTTCCGCTAGAGTTGATCCCCAACGATCAGCATCCGATTCCTCAGGTACTCGAAGTACGAGGCGAGGTTTACATGCCCTACTCCGAGTTTGTTCGGCTAAACAAACTAGCCGAACGGGAAGGAACCGATCCGTTCGTCAATCCTCGCAACGCCTGTGCCGGCACGCTCAAGCTACTCGATCCGGCGAAAGTTGCAACGCGCGGCTTGCGGATCATGATCCATGGCAAGGGGGAGATTTCAGACGACTGCCAACTTGCTTCACAAAGCGAAATGCTTGCGATGGCTCAATCATGGGGTTTGCCAACCAATCCACTCGCGCAAGTTTGCTCGACGATATTCGAAGTACTACAAGCCATTGAGCAATTTGCCGAGCAAAAAAGTGAACTCCCCTATGGAGTCGATGGCGTTGTAGTTAAAATCAATCAACATAAATTGCAACATCAACTTGGCTATACGAGTCGTTTTCCTCGTTGGTGCATGGCTTATAAGTACGCTGCCGAACAGGTGGAGACAACGCTCATATCGATCGATTGGCAAATTGGGAAAACGGGAAAGTTAACGCCTCGTGCGTGCATGAAGCCTGTTTTTGTTGCAGGCACCACCGTCCAACACGCATCGCTTCATAATGTAGGTGAAATGCGTCGCAAAGATATACGCCTAGGCGATCGGGTCATTGTTGAAAAAGCGGGCGAAATCATACCCCAAGTCGTTCGTGTGGTTGACCTGAAGGCCCCCAACCGATCGGGCCCTGTAGAAGTACCTACCGAATGCCCTTGGTGCCATACCGAGCTATTAGTTGAATACGACCAACGTCGCGAGCAAGCCCTTCGTGCCTGGTCTTCGCGAGTTGCAAATGAGAAAGAACGTGCCGCGCGCGAAAGGCGCCCCGTCGAATTGCCTCCCGAGCCCACACCCCTTAGTCATCTGGATGAATCGGGACGCTATTGCCCCAATCC
>CAYGQU010000055.1:624-10837 GCA_964352045.1 uncultured Planctomycetaceae bacterium | reverse complement strand
ATGCTCGTCCCTATTGCTTCTATATCTTTCTTTGCTCGCTAATGATACTCGCTGCATGGCGAGTGCGACGCGATAACTCTTGGTTTGCTTGGACTGGTTTTCTTGCGTCATCCTGGTTGACGATTGCAACCCATTACTATGGTGGGCTGCTGCTACTAATACTCGGCAGCATGCTACTGGTTGAAAAACGTGGCAAGCACTGGTGGCGAGCGATTTGGGCAGCGGGCATCATGGCTGCAATCTGCGTGCCTCTTTACATTCCACTTACTGCAGATTTGGCCGACACGGGAGATTTCTACTATCAAGTCAAATTTGATATTCAAGCCTACGCTTATAGTTACCTATGGCTTATTACTGGGAATACTTTCGGACCATCTGTTAGTCAACTTCGAGAAATGGGTGGGATGTCGGGAATCCAGGCTATGCTTCCTTGGGCACTCATCGCATTCGTTCCTACGATTGCACTCGCCACTTCGGCCTGGAAGCATCTAAAAGCAAGTGACCGAACATGGCTCATCTTCTTGCTAATTCTCCCTCAGCCTCTTACTCTAATGACCGCCGGCATTGCACCAACAGGTTTTAACTATCGCTACTTCGCATGGATGGTAGTACCTTTGGTAATGTTCCTTGGTTGTGGTGCCGCGTTTGATCGACATAAGCCTTGGCGTACACTCTGCACATTGGTTCTACTAGGTATCGGATTCTTTGCCACCTTCAACCGACACTACGACCCCCGCTATACGGAAAGCGACTTCCATTCCGTCGTAAAACTAATCGAAGAAGAATCGGTTGATTCGGTGCCGGCCGTATTAACCGCGCCGCTTTACCACGGCGAAGGGGTCTTGTTTACGCTACCCGATGAATGGCTCACCCAAAACCTTACCTGCCATCCATCAGGCAAACAAAATTGGGAAACCGTCCTACCGGAGTTTGCCAGCAAGCTGGACGACCAAAAGGTTGTCTGGCTAGTACTACAATGGTTTCCCTCAGGGCACCCTCAATATGCTATTAGCCAGCAGTTGGTAGCAAGAACCAAAGCAAAGCTGGTAAGCCGTGTTACCCCAACTATTATGGTATATCGTCTCTCAGTCGAAGCCATTAAGTAGCCCAACTCAAAAACCTTTAGCCAACTAATTCTAAGACTACCCTAGGAAGTAAGAGAAAGTAGGTCACCAACCATGCGAAACTTATTTCACTTCTTCCTCTACCGCGTACCGTTGGTGATGCCAACATTGATGTTTTTTATAAAGAAAATGCAGTATGCCCTGCTAGGTTTTTATAAAGATCCGGCCGACATCCGCTTAATTAAGCAGACCGCGCGTGATCGGAAGATGCTACTTCAGCCAGTCGAAGCGTATACGATTTTGTCACTTGCCCGTATGCAAAGTCTGTTGGAAGGCGACATGGCTGAAGTCGGTGTTTTTCAAGGAGCAAGTGCCAAGCTAATCTGCACGGTTAAAGGAGACCGTAAATTCTGGGGATTTGACACGTTCGCAGGTTTGCAAGATGTTTCCGAAGAAGATACCCATTGGGGAGTATCGTTTTTCAAAGCTGGTCAGTACCAATCAAGCCAAACCGAAGTTGAAAATTATCTCGAAGGCTTCGATAACGTCCAGCTCGTCGCCGGTTACTTTCCTCAATCGGTTGGAACCGATTCGGAGATTAGTATTGAAGATCGGCTCTTCAGCTTTGTTCACCTAGATGTCGATACGCATGACAGCACGTTAACCTGCCTACGATACTTTTGGCCAAGGATGGTGCCTGGCGGCATCATCCTAACGCACGATGCCCATGCCGAAGGGGTCGCCAAAGCGGCCAAGACCTTCCTCGAAGAGTCTGCCGCACGTTCGTTCGCCACTACTGGCAGCCAACTCGCTTTTGTGAAATAGAGTGAATCACAATAGACCAAGAGCAAGTAAGAATAGAACGCGGTAAAAGCTGAAAAAAGAATTGACGCTGAGAATATTTTTTCTACTAGATCGCCAGCCATAAAAAGAAACTATTTCGCGAAGGATCGACCGTGCAGGAACGTAGATCCGCATAAATTTTTTACCTATCTGAATTATCCAAGTTCTATTCTCTTCAAAGATCAATAACCAAGAGAATCACCGATACGACGAGCAATGTCGGAGGGAACCTCAGTGCTCGGTTCTTTGACTTCTCTCCAATACAGGGCGGACCAATCGCTAGCCGATGTACGTGCTCTCACTACCGAATTGTCATCGAGGTTAAAAAAGTGAGGGGGCAGATAACTTGATAAATTCCAATTCCTAAACTTACCCTTATCAGACTTGCTAGTCAGCTTCTTCAGCCGCCATCCCCTGCTCCGACTTGCCACTACACGTCGGTGATGGATTCGTGCAGGCTTCGCATATCGAATTTCCTTCGCTGTCTTTGAAGCCGGCCAAGCCGCCACATGAACCTTTGATACGGCGATTGCTAAATATCACCCCCACTGCCATCGCAGCCAAGGCAATGCTAAACGCAACAAGACTAACGAGGAACATTTTCATGGTAAAGGTTCTTTAATCGGGGTTTCAATCGGCGTTTCGCTTGGTACCAGCTCATTCCAAACAGGCGTGGTTTGCATCTTTGGGCCACTTTCGGTTCGGCTAACCATAAAAGCAGCCACCCGATGCTCCACGGCCCAATCATACCCTGCTTCAGGTCCAAGGACTAATAGCGCGGTTGCCAAGGCATCCGCTTCGCGACAAGTTGAGGCCATTACCGAGACGGTTGCCAGCGCATGATCAACCGGCTTTCCTGTTCGTGGATCAATCGTATGCGAATAACGGACTCCTTCGAGCTGAAAGAAGTTACGGTAGTCACCCGAAGTAGCTACGCTTTCGCCACTCAGCTGAAGCACTTTGGTAATGCTTCGCGATTCGCTATCAGGCGTTTCGATCCCGATCGCCCAAGGTAGGTTACCTGGCTTCATGCCGCAGGTTAGCACCTCGCCGCCGATTTCAACCATGTACGCTTTGAACCCTAGCGAATCGAGTAGCCGAGCAATCGCATCGACGCCATCCCCTTTGGCAATCGAAGAGAGATCGAGATAGACCTTGGCACCTTGCTTTCTCAAGGCTGGCGGATCGAGCCTCGCTACGATTTGCTTGTAGCTAACAAGCTTTCGTGCCGCTTCGATCTGCTCTATTGTTGGAAGTGATCGCTTCTTCTTACTAGGCCCAAAACCCCAGAGGTTTACCAGTGGGCCAACCGTTGGGTCGTAAGCACCGTCTGTCTCGTCGGCTAGCTTGAGGGCATACGCTACAACTTCTGCCGTTTCGCGTGAGACCTTAAACCAATCCGTCGAATCGGATTGGTTGAATTGTGAAAGCTCCGAATCGGGTTCGTAAGTCGACATGAGTTGGTTGAAATCTGCCAACCGTTTGTCAATCTGCAGCCCTAGATTCTGGAGATTCTTCTGATGACCCTTTGCAACAACAGAAACGTTGTACTGCGTCCCCATGGTAGGACCTGAATAAGATCGAACCTCATAACGAGTTTGGCTCCTATTGTTGATAACAATAAGAGCCAAACCTATGAGGAAAAGCAGTAATAGGTACCGCTTGTTAAGCACCCTAGCCACCGAAGTCGTCGAAGGCGATGTTTTCTTGTTCGACACCTTGTTCTTCTAGCATCTTGAAGACAGCCGAGTTCATCATCGGTGGACCACAGATGTAGTACTCGACATCTTCGGGAGCCGGATGATCTTTGAGATAGTTATCGTACAAGACTTGGTGAATGAATCCAACGTAGCCATCCCAGTTGTCTTCAGGCAACGGCTCGGAGAGAGCGATGTTGAATTTGAAGTTCGGGAACTCTTTTTCAATCTCACGGAAGTGGTCGATGTAGAACAACTCACGCAAGCTTCGGCCACCGTACCAGTAGCTTACCTTACGACCCGTCTTGAGGTTCTTAAACAACTCGAAAATGTGACTACGCAGCGGGGCCATACCAGCTCCACCCCCGATGTAGATCATTTCGGCATCCGTATCTTTGATGAAGAACTCACCATAGGGACCCGAAATGGTGACCTTGTCTCCGGGCTTACAATTGAAGATGTAACTCGACATCATTCCAGGTGGCGTCCCTTCGGGAGCACGTGGTGGCGGGCTTGCCACGCGAACGTTAAGCATGATGATGCCCTTTTCGCCCGGATAGTTTGCCATCGAGTAAGCACGCACAACAGGTTCATCGACTTTGGAGACGTAGCGCCAAATGTCGTATTTATCCCAGTCTTCGTGATACTCTTCGTCTATGTCGAAGTCTTTATAATTTGCAATGTGTGGCGGGCATTCGATCTGAATGTAACCGCCCGCTTTGAAGTTAACATCCTCCCCTTCAGGGAGCTTCAACTTAAATTCTTTGATAAACGTTGCAACATTATCATTAGAAATAACTTCGCATTCCCACTTCTTGGTCTCAAACGCTTCGGGGGGAACTTCGACTTCCATATCCTGCTTAACAGCGACTTGACAAGAGAGTCGGCAACCTTCGGCGGCTTCTTTCTTTGAGATGTGTGCCTTCTCGGTTTCGAGAATGTCACCACCACCCGAATGGATTTTTACTTCGCACTGAGCACAGGTACCGCCGCCTCCGCAGGCGCTGGAGACAAAGATTCCTTCGTCAGCCAAGGCGTTGAGCAATTTACCACCTGCTTTTATCTCGATCGTTTTCTGACCGTTCACAGTAATGGAAACGGGCCCGCTCGCTACGAGTTGGCTCTTCGCCGCGAGGATGATTGCCACCAGGGCAATCACCACGAGGGTGAACATCAATACGCCAATGAATACTGTACCCATTATATGTAGCTTTCAGCTTTCAGCGGCTCGCTCTCGGCCTTTTAGCTCGTGAGTACCGCTTATGAATTATAAAGGCTGACTACTGACAGCTAACCGCTGACAGTTCTTAACTCTACGAATCTATTTCTACATTCCACCGAACGACATGAACGCCAAGGCCATCAGGCCGACGGTCATAAACGTAATCCCAAGCCCGCGAAGCCCCTTGGGCACATCACTGTACTTCAACTTCTCACGAATCCCTGCAAGAGCAGCTATCGCTAGGGCCCAACCGACACCCGAACCAAATCCAAACGTGCAACTCTCAAGGAAGTTGTAATCGCGCTCTACCATGAAAAGCGAACCGCCTAAGATGGCACAGTTCACCGTGATCAATGGCAGGAAGATGCCAAGCTGGTTGTAAAGCGTAGGGAAGAACCGATCGAGTGTCATTTCGAGAATCTGCACCATCGCCGCAATCGTTCCGATGTAGCTAATGAGACCAAGGAACTCGAGGTTGACGCTAGCATATTCTGGACCGAGCCAACTGAGAGCTCCATCCTTCAGCAAGTACTGATAGATCAAGTTGTTCATCGGAATCGTGAGCGTCATGATCGCAATCACAGCAATGCCTAGGCCGACGGCCATCTTCACATTCTTAGAAACGGCCAAGAAGGTACACATACCGAGAAAGAACGCCAGGGCGAGGTTCTCGACAAAGACCGACTTGAGAAAGATTTCGATATGGTGTTCCATGGTAAAGCCCTCGCTGGGCCATGCTATTTAGGTTGAAGGTGGAACTTTGAATTGTTGGAATAAAGGTTCGTAAGGGGCCACCACTTGGTTGCAAACAATTAGAGGTAATTGCTTTGACTATGCCTCTTCAATTTGGTCTGGCTTGAAAGTACGAAGGATCCAAATAAAGATCCCGATGATGAAAAATGCACTTGGTGGCAAAAGCATTAGGCCATTCGGTTCGTACCAACCACCGGCCGAAGTAAGTGGCAACACTTCGATGCCAAACAACTTACCTGAGCCAAACAGTTCGCGGAAGAATCCAACGACAATCAGAATCAAACCGTAGCCAAGTGAGTTACCAATGCCGTCGAGAAAACTAACCCAAGGACCATTCTTCATTGCGAAGCCTTCGGCACGTCCCATCACGATGCAATTGGTGATGATCAGACCAACGAAGACACTCATCGTTTTGCTGGCTTCGTAAGCATAGGCTTGCAAGATTTGATCGACCACGATAACCAATGAAGCAATCACGGTCATCTGAACAATGATGCGGATGCTACTGGGAATGAAGCCCCGAATCGCGCTCACCACGGCATTCGAGCAGGCGGTAACGGCTGTCACGGCAACGGCCATAATGACCGAGTTCGTTAGTCCCGTTGTCACCGCTAACGCGGAACAGATACCAAGCACCTGTAGCGCGATGGGATTGTTATTAAACAACGGGTCGAGCAATACGTCTTTTGTCTTCGGAGCGGCCATTGCCGGGGTCCTTATTGGTGTGGGTCTAAACCCAGATGGTAATTAACTCAAGTTGGTAATTGACTTGCTTCTTTTCTTAATTCGCTGCTGTTTTTTGTTTATCAAGGTACTGGCCAAACGCCGTGGGGCCGAGCCAGTATTTGACGAGGTTATCGACCCCTTTTGAGGTAATCGTCGCACCACTGAGGCCATCGATTTGTGTCTCACCCGAAGCCTTGCCTTTCACGACCGAAAGGGCAACCTCACCATCTTCGCCGTAGACATGCTTCTCTTTCCATGAGTCTTTCCAGCCTTGGTTATCGACTTCGCCGCCCAAACCTGGTGTCTCGGCATGAGAGTAAAAGGTGATGCCCCTTACGGTTTCGCAGTCTGACTCAACTGCGATAAAGCCATACAGAGTTGACCAAAGACCTTTGCCGTAGACGGGAAAGATAAAGCCTTGGGCCTTTCCCTCTTCGACGATTTTATAGACCCATGCAAAGGGCTCGCGCTGCGAGATGCCAGGCAGTGCGCCGGCTGGATTCACAGGGGTTTGCATAGCAGGATCTTTGGCAGCCTTTTTTTGGTCATATTTTGCGACGTCGGCTATGCCAGCTTCAGCAAGTTGCTCTTCAGTAGCTGGTTCACCAGTCGACAGATCGATCAGTACCTCTTCGATTCGCTCAGCAAAGATATCATCTACCGCTTTACCAGCATCGATTTCATCTTTGTAGCCAGCCGCAAACAGAACATTTTTTTTCTTGTCGAGTTCTTTGTTAACTTCCTGCTTGGTACTCAATGCAACCGCAGCGGTTGATACGAGAACCGAGCAGACAACACAAAGGATCAGGGCAACCATAAAGGTACCGAGAGCGGTATCTTTGCTTTTACGGATAGTTTCAAGTAGCGGCATAGCGAGCAGCCCTCCGTTTCACGTTAGCTTGAACGACGGTGTAATCAATTAACGGGGCCATTACATTGCCAAACAGAATTGCGAGCATAATTCCCTCGGCAAACGCCGGGTTAATCACACGAATGAGGATGGTCATCACGCCGATGATCCCCCCGTACCACCATTTGCCTGTTTCTGTCATCGAAGCCGACACGGGATCGGTCGCCATGAAAACGGTGCCAAAGGCAAATCCACCGACCACAATATGCCACCATGGTGGTAGATAGAACATGGCATTGTCGGAGTACTCGCGGAAGGCATAGAGCAAGCAGCTCATGCTAAGTGCCCCAATAACACAACCCGCCATGATTCGCCATGAACCAATGCCACTGCCGATGAGAATAACTGCCCCAATCAGACAGCAAAGTGCTGAAGTTTCGCCCATCGAACCAGGAATGAATCCCACGAACGATTCCCAAAACCCGAAGCCAACGGTCGACATTGCCGAGGGGGCTTCGGCGGCGTTAGCAGCTGCCATCGAGCCAAGCGCCGTAGGAGCGGTATAACCATCGATGCCATCGGCATTCGCTGCCGCTGCGGTCCATACGGAATCACCCGACATGAAGCTCGCATGTGCGAAGTAGAGGAATGCCCGAGCCGTTAGTGCTGGATTCAAGAAGTTCTTTCCCGTACCACCAAAGATTTCCTTACCGACGATAATGCCGAAAGCGATTCCAAGTGCAACTTGCCATAAAGGAATGGTTGCTGGCAGGGTTAACGGAAAGAGCATCCCCGAGACGAGGAATCCTTCATTGATCTCGTGCCTCCGTATGACCGCGAAGATGACCTCACAGATCCCTCCCACCGCCATGGTGGTAAGATATACAGGCAAAAACCAAAGTGCACCGTAGATGAAATTGGCAATATGATTCGCAGGGTCATGAGGCAAACCAATCGCCGTCATGATTTGCTCTCGATCAATCAAGCCGAGGCCTGTAATCGAAGTCGTCAGCGGTGAAGCGCCTTGCTCAGCAATCGCAAGGTTAGCTTGGTAACCGGTGTTGTAGAACGCCATGAGGATACAGGGAATGAGCGCCACGATAACCGTGGACATCATTCTCTTCATGTCGATTGAATCACGGACGTGCGTTGTTCCCTTGGTTATGATGCCAGGGGTAAAGAGGAACGTATCGTGTGCTTCGTAAATCGGATACAGACGTTCTAGCTTACCACCCTTCATAAATAAGGGTTCAACCATGTCGTGTTGGTCACGGATAAATTTCATTCGTATGTTCTTCGTAGCGTGGTGATTCGTAGCCGTTGTTTAAGCTGGTTGAACCAGTGCTTAGTAGTTACCAGTGCTTAGTAGTTACCAGTGCTTAGTAGTTAGTTGTCTCGCAGCTAGTAAAAAAGTAGCGGTTAGCCATCTTTTTCAATTTGAGTCAAGCTTTTGCGTAGCATCGGGCCGTAGTCATTCTTGCTAGCGCAAACAAAGCTACAAAGGCCCAGGTCCTCTTCATCCAACTCGAGGCCGCCAAGCATTTGAAGCTCGTCAGTATCGCCCGTGCAAAGTGACTTGAGCAAGGACGTTGGCATGAGGTCGAGTGGCATCACTTTTTCGTATTTGCCAAGCGGCACAATGGCTCGATGGCTTCCTTCGGTCGAGGTCGTTAGCTTGAATTTCTCAGCCACGCCGGGTGGTAGCCAAGCCGAGGCAAACACGTTTGTAACAGAGAATTTATTGAAGCCGGGCAACATCCAACCGATGAATTCGCGGTGCGTACCTTCGAGTAATTGCGTTACTTGCAAGTGACGACGACCTAGGTGGTTAGCCATCGGACGAGCCGAGCGACCCGACAGGACCGAACCACTGACGGTCCGAACTCCTTCGCTGGGGGCACCCGATTGGGCCGTCAAGTCTTCAAGGCTTGCGCCGATTCGCGTACGAACACAACGAGCGTTGGTAACGACCGCGCCAGCGATCGAAACTACCCGATCAACTAACAAACTGCCTGTCAGGAAAAGATGACCAATGGCGATAACGTCTTGGTAATTGACATCCCAACATTCGCGTTCGTTACTAACGGGCGCGAGGAAATGCATGTGGGTTCCTGGCAAGCCAGCCGGATGGGGACCGTTGAACTCGGCGACTTCGACCCCCTGGAGCTCTTCACCAGGTACGCTAACCCCGCCTGATTTGCAAAGCCATGTTTTACCATCGGTTAGCGTGCTCAGCACTTGCAAACCAGCTTTGAATTCAGCCGGCTTTTCAGCAATCACCATCGCAGGATCAACGGCCAAGGGATTGGTATCCATGGCCGTGATAAACATTGCGTAAGGCTTGGAACCGAGGGCAGGAACCTTGCTGAAGGGTCGAGTCCGAATGGCAGTCCACAGGCCCGAATCGACAAGATTCTGCTCGACGATGCTAGCATCGAGCATCGCGAGGTTTTCATCTGCAAACGAGCCGAACTTCAATTCTTCGTCACCATCGATCTCGATAACGATGGATTCAAACTTACGTTTAGCAGCCCGATTGACGGCAACAACTTTGCCTGCAGCGGGAGAGGTGAACTTCACTCCCTCATTCTTTTTATCCGTGAAGAGGACTTGGCCAAGCTTGACGATGTCTCCCTCGGCTACTTCCATCGTTGGCTTCATTCCAACGTAGTCATCGCCCACCAAAGCAACGGTCTTAACCGTTGGTCCAGCTTCGATCTCTTGACGTGGCTCACCAGCAATTGGAAGGTCAAGACCTTTATCCAATAGAAAACGAGTTGCCATTTGGCGAGAGTCCTTCTTTAGCGTTTAGGTTAGGCAGCAAATAATGGCCTTGAGTTCACTTCTTATGCACATGTTTCCAACTCGTTGGTAACAAGTTTGGTAACCGGATCGTCGTGAAGCGAATCCAAGGTGAGTGTCAATCGGTGAGCATAAATCAATAGGTAGGAAGTATTTTGTCACCTTAGAACCAGCGATCGCGTTTCGCTGGCGGTTACCAGGAAGGGGACCTGTTCTTCGTCCGTAAGGTTTGTGAATTTTTTCACGATATCGTCAT
>CAYGQU010000055.1:0-614 GCA_964352045.1 uncultured Planctomycetaceae bacterium | reverse complement strand
ATCGTCATTGCGTCAACCCGATCTCCCCTTTTAGCTCAAAGAAAAAGGGATCTCGGTAATCCGAGCCGTCTTTCCGCATGTCGCAATCAGCCCAAACCGCCCGGATTATTCCCCACCTACCCATATCAAACGGGTTGCCATCGTTTCAAAACAGTGGGTAGCACCGACTTTCGTAAGTGAGCTGTTTCTTAGCAAACCGAGATAGTACGAACGATTGTCGGTGTGCGTAGCACAGGAGGTCGTTCAAGATTCCTGATCGTCTCAATGGCAATTGCTAACGACGCGGCAAGACCTCTTGTGGCTCTCGCCACATCGACAATCATTCGGGTAAAAAGGATCCCCCACTCATGAAAGTCGGTGCTACCCAAAATAAATAACACGACCTTCGATGCTAGCGATGGCATCTTGCTGCTCTTGTTGCTAGAGGATGGGGCCGTGTACCCGCTGCCCCCCTGCCCCTCTCCCTCGGGAGGAGAGAATTTTGAACGCTACTTACGCAATATCCTTCGACGCAAAAGCAAAATCGGTGTTACGAGTCCAAAGAAGCAGATTCGAGGAAATTCCTCGCTTTGGGCCATTGAAGGGCTGAACGATCGGGTTCTATACTCCAAATC
>CAYGQU010000054.1:0-10877 GCA_964352045.1 uncultured Planctomycetaceae bacterium | reverse complement strand
ATCATTTTGTTGAGTTTGCCATTAATGACAGATTCCATCACCAAATTCTCACGTTCGTTTAGCTCGCGCTTGGCTGACTTGAGTTGAAGGAATCTTTGATGTAATTCTTTACGATGTGCATCTATCTTAATAGCATATTCAACGGCTAATTTTAATTCGTCATTCTTGCAAGGCTTTTCGATCACAGATGCGGCGCCATTCTGTAAGTACCTTACCGCCATAGGAACGGTTGCATCTCTTGCGAGTACGATATACGTTACTAAATCTCCACGAGACCTTAACGTTTTGATGAAATCCAATCCAACCCGATTGGCTAAATCATGATCGACTAGCAAGCAAGCTGGATGACTTGATATTTCTTTCGCTAAGTAGTCTTCGCAGGAAACATAGCACTTACTTTCTATGCCCCAAGCGCTGACCATCTTAGACGTCAGGGCAAGGTCTTCCGGGTTACTGTCGATAATGTAAATGATTGAATCGGTATCCATGACGTGCTCTTCTTAGTTACTTACGAATTAAAATAATTGCGGTATTTTTGTCTCCGTAAGTAAACACGTTAAATACGCACCAATTGCGCAACATAAGACATAAAAAATGTTTCAACTTGGTAAATATCGTCGCAAAGTATTGACCAGCAAGGTCTTTACGCTACGATAAGCTTGCTGCGGCAATCCACAGCTCTACGCGGTGCTCGGCAGATTTGCCTCTGCTAGTCACCGGTTCACAGGATTACCGATTTGGATGTCTGTGGTCACACAACCGAAGTTGTCTTTGCAGATAGAGACTCGTCGATATGGCAAGCATCGACTTGCTATCATTTGAACGAAGTAAGATGTAAATCGTTTTGTCTCGATTGTATGTTAAGAAGATTCCTCATCAGATGAGAGTGATTCCAACGGAGTCGAACTTTATTTGAAACGTAATCCTACTTTTATAGGTAATGATCCACAGCTGTCTAAAAATTGTGATCTACCTGCTAATCATGCTGATTGAAGGAACCAGGCAGTGGAAGATAATTCCCCGAACATCACTGTCGTGCTTCAAGCGATAAGCAAGGGGGATCATCAAGCGACCAATCGTTTGATGCCTATGGTTTATGAGCAGCTTCGTGAATTGGCAGGCAATTTTATGAAGCAGCAAGCAGCCAGCCATACGCTTCACCCAACGGCTTTGGTGAACGAAGCCTACGTTAAACTATGCGGTAAAGATGATGTAGACTGGCGGAGCCGAAGCCATTTCTTTGCGGCTGGCGCACAAGCGATGCGTCGCATTCTGGTTGATCATGCTCGAAGTAAAAAACGAAATAAGCGTGGTGGTGAATTTACACGAGTTGAATTCAATGAAGGATTACTCGAAACTGAGCAAAACAACGAAGATATTCTGGCACTCAACGATGCATTAGAAAAACTATCTCTATTAGACGATCGGCAAGCTAAAATTGTTGAACTACGTTTTTTTGGGGGTCTGACTACGCAAGAAGTTGCCGAGGCACTTAATTTATCGAAGCGTACCATTGAACTTGAGTGGAACATGACGCGCGCGTGGCTTCGCCGTGAACTCAGCGGAAGGTCTGATTAATGGATCGTGATCGCTATGCTCAAGTTAAGAAAATCTTTATGCAAGCTACCGATCTCGAATCGGATAAGCGAGAAGAGTTTCTCAATAAAGCATGCGGCAACGACCTATCTCTTTTTGAAGAGGTAGTATCACTCCTTGAATTTGATTCGCCTGAAACCTTAATTGGCGGGTTGTCTTCCACGGATGTCGGGCTAAGCTCACCACCCTCAAACAAGGATTTATCTCATTGGGTTGGTCGTCGCCTAGGTAAGTATGAAATTTTGAAAGTACTTGCGACGGGAGGCATGGGGATAGTCCTCGAAGCACGCGATATCACAATTGAACGCCGTGCCGCCATTAAGATCTTACACGACAGTTTTTGTAGTGATGCACTAATGCAACAACGCTTTCTCGAAGAAGCGCGTGCGGCGGGAAACTTAAATCACCCGAATGTAGTCACTATTTATGGTGTTAATACGGATAACGATATCAACTTCCTTGCTATGGAGTTTGCTGGCTTAGGTAGCACGGATGACCACCTTAAACAAAAGGGTCCTTTTACTTCCCAGGAAGCTTCGCGGATTATCTACGAAGCGGGTTTGGGACTCGCTGCCGCCCACGAAGCGGGTCTGGTCCATCGCGATATCAAGCCAGCCAATCTGCTCATGATGGAAGATGGCTTGATTAAAATTTCAGACTTCGGAGTCGCTAAGCTGGCTGATCGTGATTCCTTACAACTCACTCGCGCTGGCCAAATTATTGGCACCCCCAACTACATGAGCCCCGAACAATGCGAGGGAACCCATGTCGATAAAAGAAGTGACATCTATTCGCTAGGGGCAACCTACTATAGTTTGCTGGTAGGAAAAATGCCCTACGAAGATCGACCTAGTTTGGTGGCTTTAATCCATGCCCACTGCAACGCCGATCCACCTGATCCACGTGAAGTTGACCCAAGCTTGCCGTATGGTTGCACCGCGGTGGTCCTGCAAGCCATGGCAAAATCTCCCGAACATCGTTATCAATCTGCTGAAGAAATGCTTAAAGCAATTGACAACCTAGAGCAAGTCACCAAGCATGCAGCATGTTCTAACCACTGGGCTCAAAACAATCGAAAACTATCTCGACGAAAAGTAGTACTACTAGGATTTCTGGCTTGCTTGGCGATGGTTGCGAGTGGCTTTTATCTTACTAGCGACAGCAGGAATCGCAACACAAACGTTTCAGTAGAGCTTGCCAACCAAGAGCCTATTAGAATCGGCATCATACATTCTCTGTCTGGCACGATGGCGAATACTGAAGAGGTACTTGTCGATGCCTACATGCTAGCTATTGAGGAAATCAATCAACAAGGGGGAATCCTTGGACGAGAGATTATCCCCCTAGTCAGAGATGGCGAGTCCAATGACAAGCAATTTGGTAATATTGCAGAAGAGCTTATTGAAGAGCAAAACGTAAGCACACTTTTCGGCTGCTGCACTTCGTCTAGTCGCAAGGCAGTCAAGGAAGTAGTAGAAAGCAAAAATCACTTACTAATCTATTCTGCAAACCATGAAGGGGTAGAGTACAGCCCCAATATCATCTATCTAGGAGGAGCCCCCTCGCAGACAATCATTCCCTGTGTTAATTGGGCTTACGCTTTTGGTAAGTATCGTAAATTTTTTATCGTTGGTTCCGATTACGTTTTTCCTCGTGTGACCAACGAAATCGTTAAAGATGAAATACAATCTTTAGGTGCTGAATTGGTAGGGGAAACTTACCTGCCACTTGGTTCGACTGATGTGATGGAGGTGATTGGCCTAATCAAAGAGGCTAAGCCAGATGCTATTATCAATACGATCAGTGGTGATACACAAAAGCCATTCGTGACAAAAATTCGTGCTCAAGGAATCACAGCAACACAATTCACGACGGGACTAGGCGAACAGAACCTTAGAAAAATCTACATCCCCAACCTACTGGGAGATTATTCTTCAAGCACTTATTTCCAATCCATTGACACGCCAATCAATCGTGAGTTTGTGAATCGCTTCAAAAATAAATTTGGGAAACAGCGGGTTATCTCGGCAGGCATGGAAACCGCCTACAATGCCATCCACCTGTGGGCAAAAGCGGTTTCTTCCTCTGCCGATCTTTCACCAACCGGAATACGTGATGCGATGTTCCAAGCAGAATATGATGGGCCAGGTGGCAAGATCACCATTGATCCTAACTCGCACTACGCTTTTCGTTATAACTACATGGGAAATATTGAATCAGATGGGCAATTTCATATTCAATGGAAAAGCGCCGATCCGGTTGCACCCAAGCCCTTTCCCGAATCGAGAAGCGTTGCAGAATGGAATGAGCTACTTGAGCAGCTTTTCTTAATGTGGGATGGAAATTGGAGCGAACCGATACGCTAAAATCGACCAACCTAAACACGATTAAAACTCAACTACCCGCAACAATAATTCAGGTGCTGCGATCCGATTGTTAAAGCTATTCAGCAGATTCTCCCGGCATCACCTTAGTAACTAGCAGAAACAAGACGGCAACGCCGATCCACATAGCTGGATAGAGCAGCATGACTGGGCTCTTAAAAGCCCAGATACTTGCGACACACCATAAGATCAAAAGCACAGGAAGTGATATACGAATACTTGGCAACATAGCTGGTGTCCGAATAGAGAAGATCTGTTTTCTGGAACCAAACATGGGAACGCCCCCCTGCTTGTATCTGTCTAAGGTACTATCGGCACGAGAATAAGGGAAGTCGAGCTTTGCACTGTATCTGCAACGGTGAAACTGGCTAACGTGAGGGTGTCCCCCTGAGCGACAGACTTCTATACTAACAGCATGTCTATTATTAGTGTCCGAAATTTGCGGAAATCGTACCGCGTTTACCAAAAGCAAGAAGGGCTCGGTGCATCAATCCGGGGGCTCTTCCATCGCGAATTTCGTGATGTGCAAGCAGTAAGGGGTATTGATCTCGATCTCGAAGAGGGTGAATTTGTTGCTTTTCTTGGCCCCAATGGCGCGGGCAAGACGACCACACTCAAGCTCCTTTCTGGCGTGATTAGCCCCACTTCGGGCCATGCCACTGTGATGGGTTTTACCCCCTGGGAGAGGGCCAACGAATATCGTCGCCGATTTGCACTTGTGATGGGCCAAAAAAATCAGCTCTGGTGGGACCTTCCAGCGGCTGAATCATTCAGGCTCCATCAACAAATGTATCGTTTGGCCCCTGAACAGTTTGACCGCACCGTAGCCGAATTAAGTGAACTGCTAGAGATTGGCGATCTGCTCAACCAGCCAGTCCGAGAGCTTTCGCTTGGCGAGCGGATGAAGATGGAGCTGACCGCCGCGTTGATTCACCAACCTGAAGTTTTGTTCCTAGATGAACCAACGATTGGTTTAGATGTGGTGGCCCAACACAACATTCAAGAGTTCCTCAAGAGGTACCAAGCAGAACGTCGAGTTACTATCTTACTAACTAGTCACTACATGAAAGATATTTCGGCTCTGTGCAAACGTGTTGTCATCATTGCCAAAGGTCAAATTGTTTACGATGGTTCGCTGGCTGGAATTGTTGATCGGTTCAGTGGCCACAAGGTACTAACGCTTCAGTTCGCTAATGACCACATGCCACAGGACCTCGATCGTTATGGCGAAGTGCTCGAAACCGAGCCACCTCGTGTCAAAGTAAAAGTCGATCGCGATGGTATTGCTAATGTGCTTTCGAGTGTGTTAGCAAGCTACTCAGTACAAGATATTAGCGTTGAGGATCCGCCACTCGAAGAAGTGATTGCTGAGATGTTT
This sequence comes from uncultured Planctomycetaceae bacterium, assembly GCA_964352045.1. GTDB lineage: Bacteria > Planctomycetota > Planctomycetia > Pirellulales > Lacipirellulaceae > CAYGQU01. The sequence continues at coordinate 5,519 of CAYGQU010000054.1, read as the reverse complement.
ACAACGGCAAGTGAAAATTCGGTCGATGAAGTCCCCGAGACAAGCATCATCTCAGGGTAAACCACCTTACGAACTGCTGCCTCAACAACGCAACCAGCCGCCTCACTCCTACCTGCCAAATTATGCCCCTATGGCAAACGCTTCAGCAAAACCTACGACTCTTTCGGCATCCTGGATCATTCTACGGACTTGTCTTGAAGAAAGACTTGTTTACCGAGGCGACTTTGCTCTTGGTACACTGATGCGATTCTTACCAATCGTAACGCAAGTTTTTTTGTGGACTGCCGTCTTCGCATCTGCCGGCAAGTCGATTCACGACTACACTCGTAACGACGTTATCGCTTACTATTTGCTGACCATGCTAGGACGAGCCTTCAGCAGCATGCCTGGCTTGGCCTCAGGCATTGCTAATCAGATCCGAAGTGGTGAGATCAAAAAGTTCATGATCCAACCGATTGATCTACTTGGGTTCTTATTACTCGCTCGCATCGCGCATAAGCTTGTTTACTACACCGTAGCCGCCGGACCATTCATCTTGGTCTTTTGGCTTTGCGGCAATTACTTCCCCGACAACTGGCCTCCAATCGAAGCGATCGTTGTGTTTGTGATGTCACTGCTGCTTGGCTTTGCGCTAGGATTCTTTCTAGAAGCATCGCTTGGTATGATAGGGTTTTGGTTCCTTGAAGTGAGCTCAATGCTGTTTGTTTACATGCTATTTAACTTCTTCTTCTCAGGGCACATGTTCCCACTTGAGTTCTTGGGAGATAACCTACCCACTTGGCTCGACACACTTTTGTTTATCCAGCCGCTTCAGTTTCTTGCCTACTTCCCTGCCGCGATTTGGTTAGGCAAGATCTCAGGTGCTGAAATGTATTGGCTATTAGCCGTCGAGTTTGCTTGGATCCTCTTTTTCTTTTTTCTTAGCCGCTGGGCAATGAATGCTGGCATGCGACGTTACAGTGGATTTGGAGGATAAACCGATGCTGCTTTACCTCCGCGTCTTTCTAACATGTGCTCGTAATAGCTTGGTGCGCGACATGTCGTTTCGTGCCAATTTTTGGATCGAAGCAATCAGCAGCATGGCCTACATGCTGCTAAATTTAGGTTTTTACCTTTTGATCTATAGTGAAACACCTGATGTAGCGGGCTGGGATCGGTACGAGTTTTTTGTCTTTATCGCCACGACAATGATTATTAACTCGGCAATGCAAACCTTCTTTATGCCCAACATGCAAGAACTAAGTGAATTGGTTCGAACCGGTGGGCTCGACTTCGCTTTACTCAAACCAATCGATACACAGTTCTTAGTCTCGATGCGCAAAATGAACTGGTCATCGCTAGGGAATTTTAGCGTGGCTATCGTTGTGTTAATTTATTCACTGAACCAACTCGATGGTCGGCCAGACGGTTGGCTCCCGTACTTACTCTATCCCTTCTATATTATGGCTGGGGTATTGATTCTGTTCAGCGTGATGACCACCCTCGCAGCAACCAGTATTTGGCTAGGTCGCAATCAATCACTGTACGATTATTGGTTTTACATCACCAACCTGTCACGTTACCCGATGGAAATCTATAAGGGTTCCATGCTGGGCGATGGCATTGCGACCATTTTCACGTTCATCATTCCCATCTTGGTCGTTATCAACGTACCAGCACGCACGATGGCAAAACCCTTTTCACCCGACCATTTACCGCTTGCCTACTTTGCCGTGATTGCAACAATCGCTTCTTTAATGGGAAGCCGTTGGGTTTTTAAGAAGGCGCTAGAGAATTATCGCTCGGCAAGCAGCTAGTAACCTTGGCTAGTTGTAAGTCTTTACTTTACTAGACATTGAGTCTTTTCATTCGTTATTAGCTCCTTATTCAGTTGTGCAAAGGAAATCAGTAACAGTTTCCTTCTTGCATGTCATCACAATCTCTGAATTAGACATTTACGCTCACACTGTTATTATAAGAATACTACGACGGGCTATTACATTACGGCTATTGCTACTCCATTCTCCTCGCTCAAAAAAAATGGTTCAAACGATCTCATTCCGAGTCAAGAATACAAATATCTGTTTTCTTGTTGCAGCAGTATTTGCTGCCTCGATGTCGCATGCAGGGGTTGTAATCGTACCTGGTTGGGGAAGCCCCGTCTTTCAAGAAGAATTCTCAGGAAACACCGTCGATCAAAGTATTTGGCAAGTTGGTAATTGGGCAAACGATGCTAATGGAGAAGCTCAGTATTATCACCCCGACCAAGTAACGGTTTGGAATGACTCGCTTCACTTGCGCGCCGATTATGACCCCAATTGGACTTACGGTAGGCAATACAATTCGGGCTTAGTAAGAACTTGGCAAGAATGGTCTTATGGGCGTTTTGAAGTTCGGGCGAACCTGCCGAATGGCCAAGGTTTCTGGCCTGCAATATGGCTACTTCCACGCAGCGTCAATTGGCCGACAGGTGGAGAAATTGACATTATGGAAGCCAGAGGCGACCAACCCTATACGATGAGTAGTGCATTGCATTGGGGATATGATTCCAATAGCAGACAATATCGTTCAGAAATTTATGAGAGTGGAGCAAATTTTCAGGAAGGCTACCATGACTACGCTGTCGAGTGGGAAGTAGGTACCGTACGCTTCTATGTCGATGGGGTCGAACACATGACACTTTATGAGCCCGATGTGGGTATACCAGGCACACCAAAGAGCTTAATCCTAAATCTAGCAGTGGGTGGAAACTACTCAGGCTATCCTGATGCAACCACTCCGTTCCCAAATGGTTTCGATATTGATTATGTACGAGTATGGCAACGTCCTGAAATAATTGCTCCTCCTACTTCAATTCTCATAGATCCGGGCTTTGAAGAAGGTGACGGGGCAATGTCCAACTGGAGCGTATTTGGCAATATCATTGAAAATGTCAGTTCTGACTACGGAACCCCTCTTGATGGAGTACGCTCTTTAAAACTCTACGGTCAGTTCATCGACCAAGAAAACTTCTCCGGTGCCTCTCAAAATATCTCCATTCAAGGCGGCACTCATATTACAGCTAGTGCTCATTCATTAACTCGATCTGAAGATGCAATCACTGGAACTAACAATTCGGTCGTGATGAAAATTGAATACTATAGTCAGGCAGGGGCAGAATACGATTCCGAGTTTTTTCTTGGAGAATCTCAAATAACTCTTGCTGATGGGAATTCTAATGTGGATGAATGGTCTTATGGTGAAATAACGGACCAATCGCCTACTAACGCGGTCGAAGCCCGCGTAGCCTTTGTTTTTATTCAACCTGCAACAAATGACCTCGGCAGTGTATTTGTTGACAGCGTTATGCTCTTTGAAACTTTAGCCGGTGATTACAACGATGATGGTGTTGTCGATGCAGCTGACTACACGGTTTGGCGTGACAACCTAGGAGCTGTTGAAGGAAGCCTTCCCAATGATATTGACGGTGGCTCAATTGGTAATGCACAGTATAGTACTTGGCAAGCGAACTATGGGTTAAGTACAAACACCGTATCGACAGCTTCTAGTACTGCAGTTCCTGAACCACCTACACTTCTGGTATTTGGAATTGCAATTAGTTTTGCAAGCTTAATACATCGCAACAGATCATCAATAATTGCCAACTAGCATTACGACTCTTTTTCGAGAATTTACTTATAGAAATTTGCCCTTTGTCACTCAATCGCCGTGAGCACCTCAATCACTTTCGATCTTCCGCCATGCCCTTTGCTGATCATGACGTAGTCGATTACGCCATCTTGCCCGACAACAAAGGTAGCGGGATAGGCAGTTTCGCTTGGGGCATCCCAACGTAAAGAATACTGATTAGTAAACTGGTAGTCGGGGTCAAGGACTAACTCAAAATTACGGGGAATATTCATTCCCGCTGTGAATTCGGTGGCTTTCTCGGTTAGTGATCCGGCTGGGCCCGGATAGACCAATAAAACCTTGGTGTTTTTCTCAGCAAACGATTTGGCTTGACTAATATAATTTCCAACTTGCCGAGTACAGATACCGCATTGATACCCGGGATAGCCACGTAGAACGACAATTGTTGTTGGACCCGATGCAAGTGTTTCTGATAGCTTGACTAATTTCCCTGATGGGGTAGCAAGCTCAAAATCGGGCGCTATACTCCCGACTTTGGGTGGACCTGCTAGTGCACTAACTGCTTGAACCACTTCGGATGGCTCGGCACGTTTCTTATAATCAGCATCAAGAAAAGCATAAGTGATAATCCCTTGCTGATTGATAAGATAGGTTGCCGAAAGGGGAAGTTCCATCTCGTCCGAGCCATTCTGTTCGTTCAGTTTAATACGGTCGCGGTAGATTGGCAAAATTGGTTCGGGCAGCTTAAAGACTAAGCCATATTTTTTGGCTATGACATTCTCTTTATCGTAAAGCGCTATGAAATCGAGATCATTCTTCTCAGCAGTCGCTTTGGCTTTCTCGGGCAGTTCGGGCGTTAGCACAACGAGCTTTGCACCAGCGCCTTCGATGTTTTTCAGTTCTTTTTGCATTGCTTGAAGCTGAACATTACAGTAAGGGCACCAGCCACCTCGGTACCACATGAGAACGATTGGCCCCGAGGACCATAAATCGCTCAGCCGAATTACATCGCCATTCCAGCCTGCAAGCTCGGCATCAATTGCCTTATCTCCAACTTGTTTAGCTGATTTTTCGATTCCGGTTGATCGAACTGATTCGATCCCTTGTTGAAAAACTTCCATCAGGGGTTTGGGCAGTCTTTTCGAGGCATCTTGAGCCACTACTTCCAATTGTTCGCTCAAAGTGGCTGAGCGAGTCGATGATTGCGCCAAAAGTAAATTCGGCATTATTGGTTGGAAAAAGATGGATGCGGCTAGCATGCTATATCTAACGAATGACAACTTCATTGCATTTCTCGATAAAAAAGTGGTGGGTCCTTATCTGTCTCTATAATACCCTATCGAGTCTCACTCACAGTACGCATCCTTAGACTTAAATTGCTGTAGCGTTAGAAAATTAACTGTCGTGTAAACTATCTAGCTCAAAACGATAACCAATATCGCGTATTGTGTGGATGAATCGAGGTCGTGCTGGTTCTTCTTCGATTTTACCTCTTAATGTTGCCACACAACGATCGACGCTCCGTGTGCTAACAATGATCGTGCTACCCCAGACTTTATTGATGATATCTGTGCGAGTAAGTGCCCGGTGTCGGTTGGAAACGAAGTAATTTAGAAGACGAAATTCTTTTGTTGTAAGTGGAATCGGTTTTCCGTCGCGAGTTAGGGTGTGTGATACGCGGTCTAAGATCGCGTTTCCAATTTTAATTGGTTCTCCCTCCTTATTTACACTACGTTTAACGAACCGATTCACCCTGGCCATCAACTCCTTAATGCCAAATGGTTTGGTTATGTAATCATCTGCTCCGAGTTCAAGGCCACGCACGATTTCTTCTTCTTGTCCCTTAGCTGTGAGCATTATGATGGGAAAATTGAGATTTGCTTGCCGAATACTTTGGCAAATTTCGTAGC
>CAYGQU010000053.1:4932-10987 GCA_964352045.1 uncultured Planctomycetaceae bacterium | reverse complement strand
TTTCACAAGGTGTACCAGGCAGCGTCATCCATCTCGTTGCCTGTCGTCCTCGTCACGAATTGATCGCAAGCTTAGTCATTCCAAATGGGAGTCGCAACTCACGTCTTCGTGATCGCCATAACATTGACGAATGGAAAGCGATTGGAGAGTTTCTTCGATTCCGCGGCGATAATTATCAGCTAGATCTGCCTGAAGTGGCGGCAACCGCGAGTAGCGTTAAACAGACAGGCTTGCCTTTACTGATTGGGCTTGTTGGAGATGCCGAATACCGATCCACCGATTCAAGAGGCATTAGTTTCGAACGTGGCTATGTCTTGCGAGATGGTTCTCTTGTTTCCTCAAGCTCTCCCTTCTCAGCGGGTGTGGCTGATTTTCCGGAACGAACGCGTGTTGTTTTTGTTCACAAGACTTTATGGGGTACTGACCATGCTCATCGAGCGAGTGTTGTCCGTTTCTATCGTCTTTTCTTCAAGATACATAAGGCGGAACTCTATCGCATGACATCTGATTTTAACGCTCTTTTTCAAGTCAGCTCGAAGCAATGGAACGATGAAGTGGCAGTCAAAGAGGAAGGAGCGGGACTCAAGCGGACTAGTATTTTTCCTGTTTTAACAGATGAACCACACGCAGCAGAAGATGATCGCGCCGTACAAGTTCGCCGAACAACGAAACCCGTATTGCATGCGATATCCAATCAAAGCGTCGAAAGGGTACTCAAGAATGCGGAATTAAATCGTGAAGTCATCTCCATTGCCATTAACTGGGAGTCACGTGATCCAGAAGCAGACATCGACATCCACGTCGCCAGCCAAGGTTTTGCTGATGAACTTAATTTTTCGAAAAAGATTACCCCTTTTGGTCAGCTGTATCGTGATGTGCTTCATACAGGTGACGTAAATTCCCCTCTCGATAAAGAGAAGTGGGAATGGGCTCAAATGAACCATAGCCGAGTCGATGATCTCAAGGTTTGGCTTCATGTTTACAAAGCGAAATTCCCTTCACGGGTGCGGGTCATTACGGTGATTGATGGTCACCGAAAAGAATCCTGGATCAACCTACCCAAAAAAACGTCTTCAACGTTTGCTAGAACCGAAGCGAGTGGTTGGAAACAGATCGTGTTAGGGAAGTGAACGCACGGTTCATTATTCGTTACTTCCAACTCCGTGACATTCTTTGCAGCTCTAAATTCCACATCTTAAAGCCAGGAGATTCCGATGCGTTCAGCAGTACCTCCACGTCAGAAGGCGGAAAAATTTCGCCCTCCCATCGTTAGCCTTCTCTTCAGCGGCGCTTGGTTTTACGCAAGTTATGTTTTTCATTTCTATGGTCAAAGAGATATCCCCTGGGCCACATTTGTTTCTCTTCTTTGCAGCTTACTAGCAATTGGACAAACCGTTAAAGCACTCGACGATCAACTCAAAGTGAATGCTCATCGCAAAAAACAAGCAAGGTTCAAAATGAAGAGTAAACCACATGGAGAAAGCCGATTTGCAAAGGAACAAGACCTTGCCAAGTCGAAAGACTTTTCAAAGCGCAAAGGCATTTTCCTAGGAACGCTACCCAATAAAAAGAATATCCCTCGAGATGTTTTTTACGATGGAGAAGCGAGTATTTTGGCAGTTGCACCACCGGGTGAGGGGAAAACAACCAATCTTGTCATTCCCACAATTTTAGAAAATTTGGGGCAGAACTTAATCTGTAACGATCCAGGAGGAGAAGCTTATGCCCTCTGCGAACCTGCTCTTTCCGCTGCTGGTGTCAATGTCGTAGCGATCACTCCTTTTCCCAATGAGGTGAGTAGTCGAATAGGGCGTAAAGTAACCGACGCAGGAATCGATATTTTTTCGTCACTTTCACCCACGATGGAACCTGCCAGTCTTCGTTCTCATTTAGCAAGAAGCATGAAATGGGTAGCCGCAGGCAAACCGAATATGGACGAGAAGAGCGAGTTTTTTTACCGTTCGGCACGCTCGCTTGGAAGCTTCTTTGCACTAACGGATATTATCGCAGGAGAGAAGCCAACGCTGCCAAGCATAAGACGTCAACTCATGCAGGGCCCTGCCGAGCTAAGCGAGAAGTTCTTTGAAGCTTCCGACTCGACCGCATTTTCTGGTCTCTATGCCGAGCTAGCACGATCTTTAGGAGGGACGCTTGCAGCTGCACCGCAGCAATTTGCTGGAGCGTTCAGTGTCTTGGAGCAGTGCGTCGACCAATATGATGCGTTCTCTTCTTTAGGCCGACATACGACCGGAAATGGTTTTGACCCTTCGCTTCTAAAGCATCCTACGAAGAGAACCGCTGTTTTTCTCATCTCAACGCTTGAGATGATGGAGACCGTTTCGGCAACGACAGCGATGACCCTAACGTATCTATTTGATTCAATTGCTGCTGATACGCAAAGTGGTTCTTGCACGGCGATTATTGACGAATGTGGCAGTTTAGTTATGCCCAAATTAGCTTCTTCGCTTGAATTCTATCGCAAAGCCAATTTAAGAACTTTTTTGATTTTCCAAGACCTTGCCGGTCAAATCGAAAAGAATTTCGGAAAGGCAGCCGTTAAACAAATTCTAGCAGCCTGTCGGTACAAAATTGGGCTTGGACTACAAGAGCCCGAGACGCTTGAAATGTTCAGTAAGCTCTGTGGTACCCAATCAGTACAGGATATGTCTCTGAATGATCGAGCTGGATTAGGTGATCCGATGCCTGATGTTACCGATGGTCAGAGCCATAAGAGCGTGCCACTCTTCCGCGCCGAAGAGATAAGAACGATGCGAAGTGATCAGCTGCTCGTTATTGGCGGGAATGTTCGCCCCATCATTCTTAACAAAGTCGCCTATTGGCAACGTTCTAAGTGGCTCAAGAAAGCTGGTCCTTCTCCCTATTATCGAGGTTAACAATGTCGAACCAAGAACCGGTAGATCCTACCGATCCCATACGACGCGCGTACCGTCGCTATCTCCATCTACTTAAGAAATGTCTGATCGTTCTGCTGCTACTGACGGTAGTCGTGCTGTTCGCAGGAGTTCCTCATCTCCAAACGACTTACCACTATAGCGGTAGACGCCCTGCCGGTGGCATTCCCATTGCCGAACAAAAAACAGACGCTTGGTATTTCAGCATCACCGGCTGGCAACACGTTCGAAGTGGTCAGTATGGTCAAAAGGGTTGCCCATGGCTGCTGCTAATCCCGCTTAAAGATTGTCTTCGTTAACTCTCGCATCTCTTCCTAAGGAACTAAAGCAATGAAAGATCAGAAAGCACGTCGTAATTCATGGCAACGTCTTGCCCTCTCTGGAGGCTTTGATGGTGTACCACCAGGTGGTACGCCTAAAGTCGCATCCGGCTCAGGCCCACGTAGACCGTCACTCACTGCGAAATTCAACGCAGCAGCTAAGAATCCTCAGCTATCGAGCGTCGTATCCCAACCGGTGAGCAAACAGCAGATTGAAGCTTTGAAGAGAAAAATGTCACAACCCAGATCTACTTTGGAGCTTGGCATGCATGGAAGCGTTAATAAAGCACGTAACCCAAACAAAGACCGTTTAATCATGGAAACGATCACTGCGTTATCCGAGCAACTCGGCAAGAACCAAGGTCTCAAGAATCGGTTTGCTTTAGCAGCTAACAAAGGTGAGCTAAAGAAGACCTTCAATAAGAAGTCCAAAGGAATGGGTATCTAAAACACTCCTGCTGCAAGTTTGCAATTAGAACTAAAAGTGTGCCACTATAAGGAATGACCATCGTGACGATAGAAAAACTTAATCAATTTCGAGATGTAAACACACGCCAAGTCGAAATGCCTGATGGCACCAAACGACTCGTCCGAATGACTCCCACACTCTGGGATGATCTTGAGTTCATTCGCTTACTAGAAAACATCCAAGAGCCGGAAGTCGCTACCTTTGCCCTGGAAGAGATGGAGCTACAAGAAGTCTCGTTTGACCGAGCTTTTCGTGGTGTAGTAGCTCACTTTGCTAACCGTTGGTCCAAAGCTCAGTAACTCCTCAGAGGAAACTCATTATGAACTCCGTTGACCTCGTCCGCGACACCTTGTTGGCGGCTATTGAGCCGCTTGATCGTAAAACTTATGAACTCCAAGAAGAGCTCGATCAAGTTCAGCTGGAAAAAGCTCCTTTAATCGCTGCTTTAGAAGCGATAGATCCTCCGAAGAGCAAGAAAGGGAGTGTTACTTCTAAAACGTTTAAGCCTAGTCCGAAGCAAAGCGATGTTCGTCAGGTATGCGTTGCTTTGGTGAAAGAAAACCCAGGGATAAAGAACCCAGATTTGGAAGAACTCGTGAAGCACAAACTAACCGAAGAGATGGGATTTGGGCTAAGAGGGTTTGCCAAACGCTATAGCGAAGTTTTTGGTTCCAAGACATTTGTGATCGAGGCGGATGAGACGATCTCGATTGCTTCTAGCTTCGAGAAGAATGTACCTGATAAAGAATTCGACTAGATAGAGAAACTTGATTGATACTTCTGTGGAAAAGTGCCAGCAGTCGAGACTCATAGCTTGATTCGTTGAGTGCGAATCATGCACCCTGAGAACTACCTAAGCCACGCTTAGGAGACAAGCCTATTACTTCAATTTTACTTAATATTGCCCTACTAAAACCGATTCCTATTCAACTATCAACTCACTCGGCAACACTCCCGCCAACGTCAACTAAAGTAACTAGTAACTGACTGAATCAACATGCTCATCGCCACCCAAGCCAAAAGCATTGAAGGAACCGAGAAGTACTTTGACACCGTACTCACGCAAGGTGACTACTACACCGGAGCTGAAATCAATGGAACATGGAATGGTAAAGGAGCCCAGCTCTTAGGAATCGAAAGTGGTGAAGAAGTCACGACCGAAGCATTTAAGAGACTTCTTGCTGGGAAGCATCCTGTTACGGGAAAGAAATTAGCGCAAAGAATTCGTAAAGACCGTCGTCCTGGAGTGGATCTTACTTTCTCAGTTCCCAAAAGCGTTTCTTTAGTCTGGGCGATTAATCAAGAGGAAGAAATTCTTCATGCTTTGCGAGAAGCGGTTCAAGAGACGATGACCAAAGATGTCGAACCTTTAATGTGCCGTCGTGTACGCGATGGAAAGCATGCTACGACGAAAGAGCGGATAAAGACAGGTAACCTCATCTACGCTGACTTTCTCCATAAAACATCAAGACCCGTCGAGGGCAAAGTGGACCCGCATTTGCATATCCATGCCTTTGTGATGAACCATACAACCGAGTCTGGTAAACACTATGCAGCCGAGATGGAAGAGATCATTCGTGAGCGTCATAGTCTCCAAGCCAAATTCGAAGCTCGTCTCGCTCATCGCTTAAAGAACGTGCATGGCTACGAAGTAGAGAAAGTTCGGTTTGCTCAAAGTGGACGGATGAAGCTGGGCTGGGAGGTAAAAGGTGTCTCACGCGCGACGATTGAAAAGTTCAGTACACGTACCGAACAGGTTGAAGCCTTTGCTAAAGAAAAAGGGATTGAAGATGCTGCTGAGAAAGGAAAGCTTGGCGTAAAGACGCGTGAAAAGAAACTCAAAGGTAATACGGTTAAAGAACTTCGTAGCGAGTGGCAGTCACGTTTAACGCCGTCAGAACGTTTTGCTTTTGCCGCTCTTAAGGTGGGGGCGATAGGAGAAGAAGCTGGGGTAGAAAAGGAAGCGAGGCTCTCTTCATCGGTCCAGTATGCTTTGGATCATCATTTGTATCGACAATCGACCGTTGAAAGGCATCAAGTTGTTGGAACGGCTTTGGAGCATGGATTAACTCTGTTGCCGGAACAAATTGAGGCTGCTTTAGAGAACGATGAGATCCTTCAGCGCTCCGAAGATGTGCGAGGAGCAGAGCGTGACTTTATCACCACACGCGAAGTGCTGGTGGCAGAAACCAGGATGATCGAGTTTGCTAGAGAAGGTCGAGGGACTCGCATGACTATCGCACGTCGTGAGCATACTTTCTCTCGCGATTGGCTAAACGACCAGCAAAAGAAGGCAGTACTTCACGTACTCAATTCAAGAGATAATGTAACTGCCGTGACGGGTGGAGCAGGGA
>CAYGQU010000053.1:0-4922 GCA_964352045.1 uncultured Planctomycetaceae bacterium | reverse complement strand
TCTTCTTTGATGGAAGAAGCTGCCGAAGCCATTGCAGCGAATGGTAAACAGCTCTTTGTTTTTGCTCCCAGCACTGGTGCCAGGGAAGTTCTCGTTGAGAAAGGTTTTGATGAGGCTCAAACCGTGGAACATCTCATTCGAAATGAAAAGCTTCATCCCAAGCTCAAGGATCAAGTCCTCTGGATTGATGAAGCGGGGCTCTTAGATGTCCGGTCGACCAATTCGATTTTTGAAATCGCAAAAGAACAGAATGCTCGCATTGTCCTCTCGGGAGACGTTCGCCAGCATGCTTCTCCCCGTCGTGGTGAAGCGATGCGGATACTCGAAAAAGAAGCGGGACTTAATATTGCTCGCGTTGAATCAATTCAGCGCCAAAAAGGAAAGTATCGCAAAGCAGTAGAACTTATTAGTCATGGCCATGAGATTGTTGACCAAAGAACGGGCCTTACTGGCATGGTGGCCGGCTTTGACCTCTTGGACCAAATGGGAAAGATCAAGGAGTGTTCTGCTGAGGATCGGCATGCCATTCTTGCTAAGGACTACTTCAACGCGGAAAAGAAGAAGCAATCGACTTTGATCGTTGCTCCTACGCATGCCGAAGGGCGTTTGGCGACCGAACATATTCGTGATGAGCTTCGCCGGGTGGGGGCGATAGGAAAAGAAAGCGTTGAGATTGCTCAGCTTCAGTCGATGAATCTTTCGGAGGCAGAGAAAGCGGATGCTGCTACTTATAGACAGTCTGAGATGGTTTTACAGTTCCATCAGAATGTGAAAGGGAATTATAAGCGAGGCGAGCGGTACCGTACGTGTCGCAATAAAGAGGGGCAGGTGCTACTGAAACCTCTTGCCGGAGGAGCGCTTAAGCCAATTCCCTTAGAAGCGGCAGATCGTTTTGAGGTTTATGCTGAAAACAAGATTGGCTTCTCGGTTGGCGATAAAATCCGCTTCAGCATGGGTGGTAAAGCAACGGATAGGAAACGTCAAATTAGTAATGGTCGACTCGATGAAATTAGGAGATTCGATTCGAGTGGGAATATCTGTCTTAAGAGCGGAATGACGATCTCTAAAGAGTATGGCCATCTCGATTATGGCTACGTGGTCACAAGTCATGCTTCGCAGGGTAAAGATCGCGATCTGGCTATTGCCGCTATCGGTTTGCAATCCCTACCCGCAGTCAATGCTAAACAGTTTTATGTCACGGTCTCTCGTGGCCGTGAGGATGTGGCGATCTATGTCGACGATAAGTCAGCCGTACGTCGTGCTATCCAAAACGTGGGGGAACAGCTCTCTGCAACGGAACTCGTCAAGCAGGGCCCTCAAGAAGCTCACAAAATGACCAGTGATCAGAAACTAGAGCAGAGCGCCTTCCTTCGCCGAGTCCAAGCCTGGTGGCGATCTCGTTTTCCGCAAAAGAAAGTGGGAATATCAGCAGCCCAATCACCGACCACCAATTTTAATCCTGCGCCCGAACTTGGTAGGAGCTAACCGATGACCCATATGCCATTTCCAAAGAACGAGAGTCCCACTCCCAGTAAGAGCATTGCGAATGATGCTTTGAAGTTGCCATGGAAACGGGCAGCTCACACGGATCCCCCACTCATTATGTTCCAAGTCGAGTTCTACAACGGTCAAGTAATCAGCTATGCCTACGCTGATTTACGTGAAATTCGCATGCGTGATGCAGGATACCTTGAGCTTTGTATTTATGGCATGGAGAAATACCACATCTTGATCACAGGTCGTCACCTTAAAGAACTTGCTAACTGGATTGGCATGGGGAAGATCAAATCCTTGGTTGAAATAGGACAACGCACGTTTGATCAGCCCGAATCATGCCCTTCGATCGACAAGATTATCGTCGAGACGCTTACGGGACCTACGTTCTAACCTTACCGCCAACTAGATAGAAGTTATTCGAGAACATGGTTTTAGAGAAACGGTGAACAGTTGTAATTTGCTAGCGTTAATCTCATTTAGAGATTCCTATTTTCAGAGAGTGGGGCACAGATGAAATCAGCAATCGAAGGCATCATCAATCGGCAGGAAGCGTATAGTAAGTCGGTCATTATTTCCAAGCTAGGAATCTCCCAAAAATTTTGGGACAAGCTTCTCAATGAAGGACTGCCGTATACGATGGTAGGGCATGCTCGTTGGGTGACTGGCGAAGCATTGATTAAGCATCTTGAGCAACGGGCTCAAACGAAGGTAGAAGGTCACACCTAAACGGGAGTTACAGCGATGGCTCGTCAACCTGAAATCGGAAATGTTCAGCTCTATCCGAATCGAGTATTAAGACCAACGGATCGAAATGGTTACGTTCTGAAGTTTTACTGCCCTATTCTTGGCAAAAGAATCAGACGTAGTTGCTCAACCCGTACGCGTCGTGATGCAAAGCGTATCCAAAGAGAATGCCAACAAAGGTTATTGAGTGGTAGGTACGTTGAAAGTGGGGGTGCGATAACGGTTGCCGCTGAGCAGATTATTAAAGCTGCAAAAACGGTCCAGGTCCTGGCCGGTGGAGAAGGTCTGGCCTGGTCAGAATGCTCTGAGCAATATCGTAACCGGATGCAAAGTAGGATGCGAAAGAAAAGCTTTGTCGATACAACCTATCGCCTTGATGTGGCCGAACGCATCTTTCGGCTAATGGATCTCAGAGAAGAGGATGACAATGGTCCATTGCTCTCCACATGTACGACTCTGACAAGCCTTGAGTATCTACAAGATGCCTTACTGGCAGGAGTGGAGTCTCGAAAAGGGACTCGCTCGCCCAATACGGTGAATAGCATCATGGCTTCAATCATGGCCTTTGTTCGTTACTGCCGAGATCACGAATGGATTGATCGAATTCCACCCCTCAGGAAGATCGATGTTGATGAAGTCATGAAGGGCCGACCGATCAGTGGCGAAGAGTTTGATCGAATGCTGGAAGTGACGCCAACGATTGTCGGAATAGGGGTAACACCTTCTTGGAGGTTCCTGCTCAAAGTTCTGTGGGAAAGTGGATTTAGAATGCAGGATCTCATGCGATTCTCGTGGGATGATCTCGATCAAATCTATCCTGTCTGGCCAAGACTAAAATCACAGCATCCGACCATCGTTATCCCATCGAGCCAAAAAAACCGGAAGAATGAAGAGATTCCGATGTTGCCAGGTCTTGTTGAGCTCTTAAAGGGTGTCCCTAAAAAAGAACGATCAGGTTGGGTAGTTGATCCGCAACCAATTGAATTCACGATGAAGGGGCAATCCGATTGGTTCATGCCCATGCACAAAGATTTATCAGCCCTCTTGCCAAAGTACAGTAACTGCTCAATTGCCACAGCATGTGGCGTCTCAGAACAAACCATCCGTAAATGGCTCAAGCAGTATGATCTTGTCCGTGAAGATCGTGCCGAAGCTGGTAAAGCGTTACCCCAGCAATTGATTGCAAAATTGGAACAGAACGCTTTACGAAAAGGGAGTCATCGTAGGCAAGTAAAAGAACGTATGAGCGTAGAACGAGTAGGCCGAATCATTGGTGATATTGGAAAGCAAGCAGGCATTGTCGTAAGAACGACTTCGGTAAATGGTAAGAAGCAAATCAAGTTCGCGAGTGCTCATGATCTAAGGCGAGGTTGTGCTCAACGCCTCATCAATGCGGGCGTGTCAGCAGAGACCCTCAAAGTGATCATGCGACACCGTGAGTTTTCAACAACCGAACGGTACTACGGTGCTACTAAGCGTGCCCAATCAGCGGCAACCGAACTGGTTGCCAAACTGTTACCTGGATCTTGTGAGCTAACTTCTCTGGCGGAATCAGAAATTACCCAATTGAACCCAGAAGAGGTCCGCAAGCTTAGGTCGTTACTTAATTCCTAAGGCAACGAATAAGCGGTAAAAAGCTCCTTTGCGCCAATGCTTAATTGGTTTCTCGTTTTCACCGACGCATATCCTTAGTCCTTAAATAATTTGACAATATCGGTTAGAACCGATATTATTGTGCTATGAGTTGGGAAGTTGAATTTACGGATGAATTCACCGAATGGTGGGATCAGCTATCCGAGACGGAGCAAGAGTCGCTGCGCTCTGATGTCAAACTGTTATTGGACCGGGGACCACAGTTGGGTCGCCCTCAAGTGGATAGTTTGAAAGGATCGCGCCATTCCAACATGAAAGAGCTGAGAACCCAAGCGAGGGGTAACCCGCTGCGTACGTTCTTTGCTTTTGATCCTCGTCGAACGGCCATCTTGCTGATTGGCGGGGATAAAACGGGAGATAAGCGATTCTACGATCGCATGATTCCCGTAGCAGATAAACTCTACGATATTTATATCGAGGAACTAAAGAAGGAAGGACTACTCTGATGGCTGGACATACCCCATGGTCAGAAATTGAAAAGAAGATGTCACCTGAACAAATTAAGCGTTCGGATGAACTCTACAAAGAAAAGAAAATCGGAATGCTTCTTGCTGAGATGCGCAAGCATACGGGTCTGACGCAATCGGAATTAGCCGATCGTTTAGGAGTAGGTCAATCGACAATTTCGCAGATGGAAGGTTCCGAAGATATGCATCTTACAACCTTGAAGAACATTGTTGCTGAGCTAGGTGGTGAGGTCATTATCCACATGCCCCATGGTGATATTCCACTAGCCAAGTAACTGATTCGATCCCTTGATATTTCCTCTTCCTATCGCCCTAGAAGAGATCTAGTTCTGATTTCTGTACGCTTGAGTCTTCAGTGGATCGTGGCATCAAGGATTGTGCTTCGTCTACTGAAGCCGAATCACTGACCTTCTTGAAATCCTTGCCAAGGATCCAGTCCGCCGATTTTTGAGCTGCACCCGCAGCAGCAACGACGAGGCGCTTATCATCTTTCAGTACCTTTCGCCAATTATCGATATAAGCCGCTGATTGTTCTATGGTTTCGGGGCTGATACCTGCCGA
>CAYGQU010000052.1:0-11014 GCA_964352045.1 uncultured Planctomycetaceae bacterium | reverse complement strand
CGATGGAAACGCCTCGGGCAGAACTTGTCGGGGCCCAATGGCTCGCGGCTGACGTAAACGCCGCACCAAGTTATACGCTCGAAGCAGTCGGCGGCATCGTCAATCATTCGACAATCAATCTTCGTGGTTTGTTGTTAACCATCAAACTGCTTAGCGAACACTTGGGCGATCCTGAAAAAATAACCGGAGTAATCAAAACAATACGAAGCTGGGGCTACAGCGATGTTCGTGTCAGGCAACTTGCTCACAACCGCCGCGAGTACTGTGTGGCAGCACTCAAAAGCCGTGGGCAACGGCGTATGTCACGCAAGTAAAGTATCAAGGCCGTAATGCTTGCGTGGACATCTTTTCAAATCGGCGTCTCTGCTTGGTGATTCGCCTGCTCACCCGCAATATCTGGCTTCTCGTAGATAAAGCCACACCGATAGGCCCTGAGATAAATTCTGTGCGAATCGGTGCTATCTAGAAACTTTTTGAATTACGCACTAGCCGCACGGCGTCGCAGAACTTGTCCGCGATCGACTTGGGTGAAACCCAAGGAGCGGTAGAGTGAGATAGCCGCTTTGTTGTCACCCATCGTTTGTGCTTCGACGACATTCGCTCCGCGGCGTTGAAGGAGTTTCAACGTTTCGTTCAGCAGATGCGTCGCGACTTTGGTTTGGCGTTGATCGGGATCAACATACAAGTCGAGCATGCCGACGGTTGGAATGCCCCATGAGGTGGCGAGTGGTTCGATGTCCCAGAACGTGACGCTGGCGATTTCGTGATGATCCGCACGACGGACGAGCGAATAGCGAATCCGATCTTGCCCCCCCGTGAGACAAGCTTCCCACCAATTCGGAGGCTTCGGAACGAAGGTTCGTTCGAGAGTTGTCTCGCGACGGACCCGACGCGCATCGCGTGCCGCAGCAACGCGGTAACGGGCCAGTTCATGTTGTAGCACAACCACCTCGGAAGCTTGTTCGTATCCATGTCGCAGGAAGTGCTCCCCTTGAATTGGATCCGAATCAAGAATGCCCGGCAACTCGCTACCTCCATAAAGGCCAAGGTAAAAACCGTTGAGTGGCTTGATGCCACCGGCGTAGTGGACCGTCGCCCCTTTTGCTTGCTGATAAGCTTCGCTTGCCGAGATCAAATCGTCCGCCAACACCGGGTCGAGATGTGCCGGATCGAGCATGAGCATTTGCGTTGTCCCCAAACTATAATCGAGTTGGTTGCCCGACTCATCGGGGCCAAACGCCGCATGCGAAAAGCCGACCGGTCGGCCATCGTAGGTGGCGACAGTAAAACCTTGGGGATCGAAGAAATGCTTCGAGAAGATGCACATTTCGAGCAGAGCAACGTTTACCGGTTGCGCAAGCCCACGCTGTGGCGGCTGGTGGCGCCAAATCTCAGCCAATAAAGGGGGGTCCGTATTGCGGAAGGGCCGAAGCGTATACACGGATGCGTCTCGGGGGGAGAACGCTCAAATTGCGAGCAAAGCGTGGTGTTATTAAAGGTTCAAAGTCGTGAGGAATTGATCAGGTTTTAGGAACCCTACGCCGATTCTTCACTTTCTAGGCAAACTTGAATCGTATCGTTCTGGCGGCGAATCGGATAGGTCCGTTGGGTAATCGTTTGGCTAAGGATTTGCCGTCCTGTGGCGACATCGTACTGCCAACCATGCCAAGGACAGGTCAAAAGACACCCTTTGAGCTTCCCTTTGCCCAGCGGGCCTCCCTGGTGAGCACAGAGGCCATCCATCGCATATAGCTCTCCCTCGACGTTGGAAATGACGAGGATATTGCCCTCAACAAAAACCTCGACTACCTCGCCGCAAGCAAGATCTGGCACGCCCGATAGCGTGTGCCATTCAGTCCCGCCAGTTGAAGCCTCTCCAGCCGAAACCCCTTTGGAGGTCGTCAAGGCAGGCGTTAAATTAGAATCCTTGGGTCGATCGGACATGTCCCACATTCTAAGAAATCCTGCTTTAGGAGAACACCTACCAAGCCAATCTACTAAGTCGTTTCACTTGAAATCATGCTCCGATTTTTGCGAGAGCGACGTTTCGGCGGCTCCCCTTTCCAGCGATTATGGACCCACCAGTATTGTTCGGGCGCAAGGCGAATGATCGCTTCCAACTCATGCGTAAACCATTCGGTGATGAGCGTTGTCGTACCCTTTTCGAAGTCTGAAGCAGTAGGGTCAAGCAGCGACGTTGCTGAAATACGGTACCTGAGGGGACCCTCAAGTCGACGAACGCCAATCGTAATCGTCGGGGCCGAATAGGTTAGTGTAAAGAGCGAGACCGCTTTATGGGTCGAGGCAGGCCGACCAAAGAAATCGACCCAACAGCCACGTGGCCCTGCCGATTGGTCGCCAAGCAGCGTAAGTGCCCCGCCCTGCTCCATGAGCGCTTCGATCTCGTCTCGGCTTCCTTGCTTCGAGAGCATGAACTGGCCGGTGCGGCCACGGAATTCGTTGATGAAGTCATCAACATAGGGGTTGTCGAGTGTCCGTGCGACCGTATGGGTTGGAAAGCCGAAAAGGCCAAGCAGATAGCCGCCCAACTCAAAATTGCCATAGTGTCCCGAGATGAACACGGTCGGTCCGTCACGCAAAACGGTACGGACAATTGTCGCTTCGTTGATAAGTTCGCAATACTCTCGCCAGTTCGTGCGGTGGAGTTTTCGGGGCGTGTGGGCGATTTCCGTGACCATCAGAAACAGATGATGCCACATTCGGCGTATTACCACCTGCCGCTCAGCGAGGCTCCACTCGGGAAACGCCGACCGCAGATTCTCGTGCACCAGCTTGCCACGAGCCTGCAAAACATCGGCAAACAGCCAAGCCAAACCGTGAGAAAAACGATCGCACCAAGCAAGCGGCGTTGCCTGTACAATGGCGATGATTATTCTCAGAGCCAGGTAGGCGGCATAATCGGCGGTAGATCTTCCGGGTGCTGACATAATCGCATTGTCGGTGATTATGCCACTTTTACGAAAGGCCGATTATCCGTTTTACAGCAATGAATCAGGCAGCAAGCAATAAACAAGCGGAATGGGCGATCTCTTTAAGAAAATCGTCGATAACTCGCGCTTTGCGCATCAGAGTAACGAATGCTTAGGCAGCCTCGAAAGTCTCGATAGCCTGCAGGAAATGAGCTTTCTGGCCTATCTGCCCTTCCTCAACTTTTTGTGAAATTGCTATGTCGACTGTTGCTGAACTACCTGGACAAATAGACCTTAATACAACGCTTTTAGCCGCCGTTACTTCGGCAGCCCAAAAAGGGCTTTCCATGGCTGGCTTGAAATCGACTTGCGTTGGTGTTTCACGTGTTCCTGGACATCAAGCAGGTGAAATCACCGGCATGATAGGGCTGCACGGGGCAGTATCGGGCTTTGCTACCGTGAATTTGTCCGAGAGTCTTGCCCTCGAAGCGGTTTACCAACTACTGGGTGAAAAGCATGAGAAAATATCGCCACAAGTAGTTGATGGTGTAGGGGAAATCACGAACATCATCATCGGCGGCATCAAGTCAGCGTTAGCGAAGTCCGATTGGGGATTCTCCCAAATCACGGTCCCCTCGGTCATCGTTGGCCAAGGTTATCAAGTTGCTTTTGCCAAAGGGCTTGAATTAATTGACGTCGTCTTTGAAATCGACAACGAAGAAGCCGTCATGGTACAAGACCGATTGCTCCACGTGACCCTATCGCTATTAAAGCTATAGAGCCAAGCGGAGCTAGTCGTTGTCATGGCTTGGATGCTTTAAGCTTCGTCGCTTGCGCGTAACCAAGGGGTGATGGTTAATTCACCAACGCACAGTTCTTCAGGCTTGAAGTAGAGCGAAATTTCTCGTTCCGCGGCTTCTTCGCCATCAGAGCCATGCGCAAGGTTCATTTGTCGGCTGGAGCTATAGTCTCCGCGAATCGTGCCGGGCGCAGCTTCGAGTCCACTGGTTGCACCTAGCATGTTGCGAACGACCTTAATCGCATCGAGCCCTTCCAGCACAGCGGCAACAACAGGGCCACCAGTGATGAAATTCTCAAGCGTAGGGTACCATCCCTTCTCGACATGCTCAGCATAATGCTCCTTGGCGAGGTCTGGCGTGATGTGCATCAATTTCATAGCGACAAAATTAAGCCCCTTCTCTTCAAATCGCGAAATGAGTTGGCCCATGAGGCGGCGTTGGACGGCGTCAGGCTTGAGTAAAATCAGCGTGCGTTGCATGTTTGGAACTTGGTTCGAGTGTTTAGGAAGTGGGGCCCTATTGCAGGGCGATTCAATAAAGTGCTTGAGCCAGGATTGTAGGCAAGCTGGGGCGTAGGCTCAAGCTGGCTCGCCGCTAGCACAGGTAGGAAGCAAGAGCTGAAAATCTTACTGTTTTTGGTCTGATACGAGACTGCTATGGACAAGATCGCCAGAATTGCTAGCCTTCGCGCTTATAGGAAGCCTAAAGGGCTTGGTTACCTGTTATTTCGTACCCCCAAGGGACAGCTGTTATGTCGCAGCGGATCAATCAAATCCTCGCACAACCCAAGACAGCACACGCTTTCGACTCAACCCTCGGTTTGATCTTCGCAATTTCGCTCATGGTGGGTTGTTCGGGAAGTCAAACGACGATTCCCAATCCATTTAACATGGCTGATCGGGTGCCACCACCAATTGCTCGTACGCCAGCCCCAGGAACCGCACAGCCGTATTATCCTGGTAACACAAATCCTGGCGCTGTGACTTTACCACCCGGAGCTATTCAGCAGGCTCCGCTGCAACAATCGCCGCTGCAATCGGCTCCGCTGCAATCGGCGCCGGGCTACTCACCCCAACCGACTTTTCAAACTCAGCCCCAGCCATATGGGGCACTTCCTGCGAATAGCCCTGCTCAACAAGTTGCCAGTTTGGCAGGAGATTCGATAGCCATTCCGACCGATAGCACTGCGCTCCGCTTTGGATCGCCAACCGCGTCTAGCCCCCTTAAGACACAGCCAACTTATATTGCATCCAACACCGCACTTTCTGCAACGGCCAATAGTTGGGTCTCAGGATCGGCTCCAGTTCGCACGCCGACGAATACACAGATTGCTACTAACAGCACGCCATCCAGTAATTCTTTGAGAGTGCGAGTACCTGGCGCAACGAATCTCGAACGCCGCCCGATTAGTGTTGCGTCCTTACAACCTGCACTAAAGCAAGTGCAAATTCAGCCATTGCCGGTAAACGATCCTAACGAAACGGTCGGATGGCGTTAGAATCGGGTAGGCTACAAGATACAACCCCTTCGAGGTGAATTAGCCTTTGTTCACGTTGTGTTCAACCCTTTCGCCGTTGCCATTCTGATTTGCCGTGCAGACGATCCCAACTGGAACCACACGCCGTCTTCAATCCCTTGTTGGTGGGGGCATCGGTCGTTTGCTGTCGAAATGGGCAAGTTGCTTGGAGCCGATCGCGGCTCGCGAGCCCGCGCTGATGAAGCTCAGCGATTATGATCTACGAAAGGAAAGCCTTTCGCTGCGCTACCGAGCGAGAAGCGGCGAACCGCTCGATAAGCTTCTGGTCGAAGGATTTGCCTTGGTACGCGAGGCGGGACGGCGAACCATTAACATGCGGCACTTCGAGGTGCAGCTCTTAGGTGGCGCAGCAGCTCATTATGGTTCGATTATCGAGATGCAAACGGGCGAAGGAAAAACCCTCACCGCAACTTTGCCAATGTACCTTGCTGCTTTGGATGGCAAGGGTGCCCACATGGCAACGGTCAATGATTACCTAGCTGCTCGCGATGCGGATTTAATGCGTCCACTTTACGAGGCACTTGGCATGAGTGTTGGCGTTATCCAAGGACAGCAGCCGCAAGATGCCCGTCGCAAAGCGTACGCATGCGATATTACTTACGGCACGGCAAATGAAATGGGCTTCGATTTTCTTCGTGATCGGTTGTTAAAACGCCAGATATCTGAAGGAGCACGCGACTTGTTTGGTGAGATGCTTGCCGGTAACCAGGGTAGCAGCGGAGGCGAAAAGCCAGTGCAACGCGACTTGCATTTTATGTTGGTCGATGAAGCAGATAGCATTCTTATCGACGAGGCACGAACGCCTTTAATTATTAGTGCCGCCCCGGGACCCGACGAAGAGGTGGCTACCGAAGCGTATCAATGGGCGGCTACCGAAGCTCCCTCTTATGAAGAGGACGAGCACTACGAATACGAACATAAAGAGAAGCGTGTTGATTTAACGCTGGCAGGCCGACGCAAGGTTCGTGAAACGGCCAAGCCTGAGTCGATGGATCGGCTACCACTCTCGGAAATCTACGAATACATTGAGCGTGCAATCAAGGTAAAACGTGAGATGTTTCTTGATCGGCACTACGTCGTGCGTGATGGGGAGATTGCCATCGTCGATGAATTCACAGGGCGATTGGCTGAAGGACGCAAATGGCGAGCCGGCATCCACCAAGCGATCGAAGCCCAAGAAGGGGTTGAAATTACGTTCGCCACGTCACAAGCAGCCCGAATAACAATTCAAGACTTGTTTTTGCGTTATGATCGGCTGGCTGGTATGACGGGAACTGCGAGCACCAGTTCTCCAGAACTACGCAAAATCTATGAGGTCCATGTCTTACCAATCCCCACGAATCGGCCTCCGATTCGCGAACAAATGCCAACGTTGGCATTTGGTACTAGTGAGCAAAAGTGGGAGGCAATCGTCCGCGAGATTGCGGAACTCCACGCCACGGGCCGACCGATTCTCGTTGGTACCCGAACCATTGATAAAAGTGAAAAACTGGCGAGCATGCTCGCCGAAGCAGGAGTCACCTGTACGGTTCTCAACGCTCGGCATGTGGCTCAAGAAGCTGAGATTGTTGCCGACGCCGGGCAGCGGGGGCGCGTAACCGTAGCCACAAACATGGCTGGCCGTGGTACGGATATTAAACTCAGCGAAGAGGTCTTCGAGCTTGGTGGATTGCATGTCATTTGCACTGAACTACATGAATCTCAACGGATTGACCGACAGCTAATCGGACGATGTGGTCGGCAAGGCGACCCTGGATCGTACCGGCAGTACCTATCGTTGGATGATGAGATTCTCCTGCTCGGTTTCGGCGACAAGCGTGCCGAGAAACTCAAGGAGTTGGGCGCGCGTTTAGCAGGCCCGCTACCAGGCTACGAATCGCTCTTTCATAAGGCGCAGCGCAAGGTTGAGAAGCGTCATTTTCGTGATCGCAAAATCTTGCTTTATCATGATAAAGAACGTTACAAAATCCAGCGCGCTATGAGCCAAGACCCTTATCTCGACACGCCAGGCTAATCTGACAGCCAATTCACTTTGGGAAAAAACCTTTGTAGCGATTGTAGTGGCACTTAAGGGGGTGGGGACCGCAACGTTTGGCTTTCGCACAACATGGTTGCCGAGGAAAAGCTACTTTTCACCAAGTCGTTTCCCCCCTTGCATGCCACTGTTATGACCTTCCGAAACCATATTCGCCATTGGGCTGCTGACGAGCAATTGCTGCTTTTGATGCGATGTAGTTTATTGGCAGCTGCTGTGATACTACTCGGCACGCTTGGTTTCTGTCTGATCGAAGAGACTTGGAGCTACTGGGATTCGTTCTATTTTACCGTCGTGACCGTTAGCACGGTCGGCTATGGTGATTATGAAATTTCAGAAAACGGACGCAAGTTCGCTGCCTTACTGATTCTGTGTGGAATTGGAGCATTCACTTACGCTTTAACCACCATTGTTCAAATTGCCTCCGATGCCGAGGCAGCTGTGAGACGTAAAATGAAACGCTTGATCTCCGAATGCCGTGACCACATCGTGGTATGCGGTTATGGCCGCATGGGAAAAATGATTTGCGAGGAACTCGATCGAAGTCAGATCGAAGTGGTCGTCATTGAATGCAACGAAGAATGTGTCGAGCGGGCGATTGCTGATGGACGTCTTGTTGTCGAGGGAATCGCCAGCCAAGATGAAACACTGCTTAGTGCCGGTATTGTGCATGCGCAAGGCATTGTCTGTGCGGTTGATTCCGATGCGGAAAATATGTTTGTCGTTATCTCGGCACAAGATTTGAATCCTTGCGTGCGTATTATTAGCCGAGCTGAATCGGTAGATGCCGCTCGAAAGCTTGAGCGTGCCGGTGCTGCGTTGGTCGTCTCTCCACACCAAATGGCAGGAAAAACGATTGCTACTGCTCTGCTGCATCCACGTCTTTCCCGTTTCCTGAATTCAGGTGATCACGATGGACTTTATTTTGAGATGGGCGAAGTAGAGATCGAACCTGGTTCCAATGTCGAAGGGAAAACGGTTCGGCAAATTGGAGCCAACTTAAAGGGTTTGTCTTTCGTTGCGATTGAACGGAAAAAGAATCCTCAAACGGAGGAAGAGCTAATAGTTCAACCAGGGGGTGAGTTTCGCTTCCGGGAAGGTGATGTTGTTATCTTTGCTGGTGCAGGGAATGTCGTTGATCAAATGCGTAAAGCAGCACGAAAAACTCGCAATCGTGAACCGGTGATTGTTTGATTGCAATCTTGTATCAAGATTCTTTTCTCGTAGCGAACCTCTCGGCCTTTTGTTGGTCACTTCCTAACGCGACTCATTGAATAGCTCTTGAGTAGATATTGAGTTGTACGTTAGGAATTTGTTATGAGCACCAACACTACCACTACCGAGATGACCCTCGTTAAGACCCTCGCCCCCGAGGATATCTGCCGAGGAAATTATGTCACGATCCTTACTAAGGTTTGTGAATACCCCTCGTATTTTTGGAATGGTTCTTCTCAGTACATAGAAGCTAGCGACGTTGTTTCGATTCGTTACCGACCACCTGAAACAGGTGAACCGATGAAGGTGATTGACATTTGTCTTCCCTTTCTATTTGTAAAGCCTTTGAAGGGTAAGCCACAGACGCTTGACGTTCGTGCTTGCCAGCTGGCTAAGATGAGCGATCGCTACGTTAAGAATGTTCGGAAATCGATCAATAAGAAGG
The DNA here is from genome assembly GCA_964352045.1 of uncultured Planctomycetaceae bacterium. Classification (GTDB taxonomy): domain Bacteria; phylum Planctomycetota; class Planctomycetia; order Pirellulales; family Lacipirellulaceae; genus CAYGQU01. The sequence continues at coordinate 2,052 of CAYGQU010000052.1, read as the reverse complement.
CTAGCAACAAGTAGTTGATAACGACTATTAATTGTTGTAAGAAGAACCTATTCAAATTTTCGCAACGATTTTGTAGCAATCAAGGCGTCGAGCTCGCTCTTTAGTTTAGGTAAGATTTCTTCATAAGAAAATTGCCCGAGCGGCTCTTCGCCTTTTTTTAGGTTCACATAACTTGGTCCGCACCAAAGCCCAAGATCGGCATCGTCTGTTTCGCCAGGACCATTCACACGACAGCCCATAACGGCAATCGTAATGGCATAATCCTTGGCGTATTGGGTCATCTCCTTAACGCTCTCGGCTAAATCGACGAACGCCTCGTTCTCGACGCGGCTACAACTGGGGCAGCTAATGATGTTCATCGTAGGGAGGCCATAATCGACGACCGACCGTACCCTTCCCGCTGAGATATCTGACAGTATCGTACGCCCCGCTGCGATTTCTTCTCCCTTGCGTTTGTTCGGGACGGTAAGCGAGACTCGCAAAGTATCACCAATGCCACGAGAAATTAGTTGTTCAAAAGCGATACGAGTTTTGATAATTCCGTCGGGGGGCATTCCTGCTTCAGTGACGCCCAAGTGAAGTGGCACATCGGGGCGTTGCTCGGCAAATCGGCGATTGACTTCAATTACTTTTTTTGGGTCCGAGTCTTTTAGAGAAACGCAATATTGAGTGAAACCTAGTGAATCGAGGAATTCACAATGGTCGAAAGCTGATTCGAGCATCGGGCCGATCGAATCAGTTGGGTCGTATTTCGATTTTTTAGCCGGATCAACGCTGCCGCAATTTACCCCCACACGCATGGCACAATCGTTTGCTTCAGCTATGCCAACCAGATAGCGAACTTTCTCTTGCCAAGGCTTTTCACGTTCGTGATGATAAAGATGCCCAGGGTTATAACGAAGTTTATCAACGTGCGGGGCAACAAGCTCAGCCATGCGATAATTTTCTTGTAGATCAATCGACAGGTTGGCTTTGGTTTGAGCACGAATAGATTCCAATGCCGCTGCATCCGCTTTGCTGTCAACGGCAATACGTACGACGTCGGCTCCTGCATCGTCCATCAGATTCACGAGCCAGACGGTCGCATTGACATCTTGCGTGCTGGTTGCCGTCATGCTCTGCACGGCAATCGGATTGTCATCACCGATGGTAATCGAGCCGATTTTAACGGGGCGAGTTGGGTTGCGTTGGATCGTTGCCATTAATTTATCACATGAAAATGCAGCCGCACGCGCCGGCCTGTAGTGTCTATTGGAATTGACTATTGAACCACGAATCCATGAGTAATTCAAAGGAGCGTAATAAATGGAGTGAAAAACTCAAGCAATTCCTTGCCAGAGAGCCGAACCGACACGAACAAGCGTTGATCCCTCGCGTATTGCCTCTTCAAAATCACCCGACATGCCCATGGAGAGTTCCTCTAATTGGCAATTATCGGGTACGGCGTCCGCTAGCTGATCACGAAGTTTACGAAGTTTTGAGAAGTTCTGACGTGCGACGGCCGAGCCCCCATTGTGTGCAGCCATCGTCATAAGACCTTTGACTTCAATGGACGGATATTGATCAAGCCTCTCAACAAGCTCGTGCAAGCCATTTGGACTAAAACCATGCTTGTCGGCATCGCCCGAACAATTGACCTCAAGCAAAATCTTTGCCGAAGTCGCTAGGGTAGTAGCCCGCTGGTTGATCGCTTTGAGCAGCCGTTCGTTATCGACACCATGAATGAGTGCTACGATCGGCAGCGTTCGATCGACTTTGTTACGCTGGAGGTGTCCAATCAAATGCCACTCGAGTTTGTTTGTCTCTGGGTTTGTCTTGGGGTTTTTTTCGTTCAAATCGGTTGGAAATGCCTTAGCTTTTTCCCACAACTGTTGGGGCCGGCTTTCCCCTAGAAGATAACAGCCCGCAGCTACCAAGGCCGCTGTCTCTGTGATGCCCACATATTTTGAGACCCCAACGAGCCGGATTTCGCTTGAAGAACGGCCTACCGAACTGGCAACGGATGCAATGCGGGATTGAACTTGCTGCAAGTTCAATCCCGCATTGCATCCG
>CAYGQU010000051.1:0-11167 GCA_964352045.1 uncultured Planctomycetaceae bacterium | reverse complement strand
GACCTACACCGTCTACAACTGCGTTCCTGAAACTCGTGAGCGTACCGTTCAGGTTCAAAAGTGCCGTACTGAAACACGTCAGCGTGAAGTAACGGTTACGAAGTGCGTTCCTGAAACCAAGACCAAGGAAGTTTCCTACACGGTTATGGTTCCAGAAGAAAAGACCGAAACCTACTCGGTTACGACTTACACTTGCGTTCCTGAAACCAAGACTTCGACTTACACGGTTCGCGTTCCTGTAACGGTAACCAAAGAAGTTCCTGTCACCGTCTGCAAGATGGTTGCACAAGAAGTTGAAGTAGCTGCTTCCTCATGTGGTGGTGGTTGTGGTTCGTCCTGTGGTGGTTGCGCAAGTGACTGCTGTGATTCGGGTTGCGACAGCGGTTGCAAGATCCTCGGCCTACTTGGTCGCTGAGATCTTGGTCACTGAGATTGAGTCACTGAGTCTAAAACCTTCTGAGCAATGTGCTCAGAAATAAGGTGCTCAGAAATAAAGATGCTAAACACCACGGGCTCGGTTCTACGGAACCGGGCCCGTGATTTTTTATGGACGAATGAACCATCCGAAAAAAACAGCAGCGATTTTTATGAGCTGTAAATCGGACCAGCCGCTTGTGACATTCGTATAATTGTCGGTATGCAAAGCACAAGAGGTCATGCAAGATTCTTTATAAATTATGCCGAGAGAACAATGCTAGAAACGCCGCATCATCCCCTTGTGGTTCACGCAACACCGACAATCATTCGAGTAAGTTCTTCATGCTAAAAACATTCCTCGCTCATTAGAGTCGGTGCTACCCAAATAGGGGCAAGCTTAGGACAGAAAGAACTACTGTTAGCTATTTCGACAGATAATCGCGGCACGCCTGGACGATACGGCCTGAGGCCTTGCCATCGCCATAAGGGTTCACCGCCTCGGCCATTTGGCTGTAGGCCGATTCGTTGGATAACAGCTCGGCAACGGAGTCGATGATCGCCTTTGCCACGGGTCCAACCAATTTTACCGTGCCGGCGTCAACCCCTTCGGGTCTTTCGGTCGTGTCACGCATAACAAGCACCGGCTTGCCAAGGCTCGGTGCCTCTTCCTGCACACCACCCGAATCCGTCAAAACCAATCGGCAAGTACCTAACAAGGCGACAAACTCACTGTAAGGCTGCGGCGGCAAGAGTCGAACGTTTTCTAGATCGCCCAGTTCTTTATGCACAACTTCTTTCACATTTGGATTGAGGTGCACGGGATAAACAAACAGTGTGTCGGTGAAACGCTTTGCCAAGGTTTTGAGAGCTGTGCAAATCTGCGAAAAACCTTCGCCGAAATTTTCACGACGATGCCCCGTCACCAAAACTGACGGACGCTCGAATAGATCCTTTCCTCCGACTTCGCAAAGCCGCTTTGATAGTTCTTTGCCATCGCCCGTTCGTTTTTGGCGAGTTAATTCCATTTGCAACGCATCAATCACTGTATTGCCGGTAACAAAAATGTTCTGTGGATCGACCAGTTCTCGCAATAGATTTTCTTGCGACTTCTCGGTCGGCGCGAAGTGCAAGGCCGCCAGTGGGGTCGTCAGCCGGCGATTCCCTTCTTCGGGAAAGGGCGAAGCCATATCGCCCGTACGGAGCCCCGCCTCAACGTGTCCAACGGGGATCCGACGATAGAAGGCTGCTAAAGCACCTGACAAAACGGTCGAAGTATCTCCCTGTACGATGACCATCTTGGGTTCGAGGGCCACGAGCGCTTCGTCCAAAGCTACCAATAGCTTCGACGTTAGCGAAGCGAGCGTTTGGTTCGGCTGCATCACCGCTAGATCGCGATCAACCCGAATTCCAAACAACGAGACGACCTGGTCGATTAACTCCCGATGTTGGCCTGTGTTGATCACAATCGGATCAAAGTCATCTGCCCCCTCGAGGGCGGCAATGACGGGCGCGAGCTTAATCGCCTCGGGACGGGTTCCCATCAAAACCGCGATTGGATATTTCATCGAGATACCAAACTAAATCAAAGTGTTATGGACTGCTTGTAGGCGAATGCCTGAGCTATAGTTTAATCAATCTTCAAGCCACGTCGGGTCAGGATGCGATTAAACCGATTATTCCTGAGCAACCGATTGTGCGGAAAAGACCTTACAATAGCAGGCAGAATGGATAGCAAACAGCTAAGACGATTGCCTAACTCGCCCCGCCCAGTCAAGATAGGAAGGCAACCCCGGCAGTCAAGATAAGCTATCGGGGGCAGGGGAACTCTAATCCTTACAAGGGCGTCTATCCTTCCTGCTTGCAGATACTTCCACGAAGTCCTACCGACACTAATTTCTCACTACGAATTCCCATTTTTTGTTTATGGCCACTGATAATTATTTTTGCCGACCGTTGCTGCAAAGACTCGCTTTGCCATGGGTTTTGCAAAAAAACGCTCCACCAGGAGCTGAAGAATAAGATGGAACGCGGGAAGCTAATAACCAATGGCCTTTTCGAGGAAAGCATCGAATTCATTATATGGGGGCAATCCATTGCCAACCCTCTACAAGATAAGCTGGGGAGTATCCATTAATCTGGGTGATAATAAACTCTAATGCCTCAGCAGTCGAATCTCTTAATCCGCAACGTAGTTGTCACCTACGCCCGAATGCTATTTACGGTTGGCTTTGGGCTCTATGCTACCCGCTTGCTGTATCACGCTTTATCCGAAGAAGATATCGGGATTTTTAATGTGCTGGGCGCTAGCATAGCGTTGATCGAGGTAATTCGATACAGCTTGACGGTTAGCGCGGTGCGTAACTTATCTATTAGTAAAGGGATGAATGATGACTCTCTTTTTGCTAGGACGGCGAATTCTTCTTACTTGATGTTCTGCGTGCTCGCTGTGGTGTTGGTAATGGTAGCCCAGTTAGCCACGCCGCTACTAGATTATTTGAACATGCCGAATGATCGACGTGCTGTCGCTTTTTGGGTTTTTCAGTTTTCGATACTAGGCGTAGCGCGTGTCACCTTGATGGCGCCGATTAACGCTATCTTTGTCGCTCAACAAGCATTCGTTGCCCAAGCTATACTGACATTACCACTCTCGATTATCAATTTATCCATCATCGCTCTGCTTTTTGTTCTGCCTGGCGATCGGTTAATGAATTTCGCGTGCCTGAATTTTTTAGGTCAAACGCTAATTTCGCTTGCTCAACTTGTCTATTGCTTTATTTATTTTCCACTGAGTCGTCCTAGTTGGCAAAAGGTTGATAGGTCACTCTTTAAGGACTTAGCTCGTTTTGCCAGTTGGTCTGCCCTCGGAGATTTTTGTTGGCAAGTTAGGAGTCGTGGAACCTCTATCTTGCTTAATCTGTTCTTTGGACCGATCTACAACGCTGCATGGGAACTCACCGACAGAACAAGCAACTATCAGCAATCGCTAATTAGTGGGGTTCGTAAAGCAGTTACCCCGATGCTGATTGCTGCCGAAGGGGGAGGGCGCCGATCACAATCGGCTCAGCTGTTATTCGCTAGTGGTAAATTTAGTGGGCTAGCATCTTTGTTCTTTACGGTTCCGTTTGTTTTGGATTCTAACAACGTCCTCAAGCTATGGCTCGATAAAGAGCTACCAGCCAATGCAGAGACTTTTGTCCAATTAATGTCAATTACCCTCTCAACCGTTGCGATCCGCAGCGGTTGTTCTGAAGCCATGCAAGCGACAGATGACATTGGCCAATTTACGCGAAGATTTTTTTGGCTCTTATTGCTCCCCATTCCTTTGGCAGCTGCTGGTTTTTGGGCTGGTTACAACGCAAATTTAATTGTTTTACTGACACTCGCTTCCTCAATTGCAGTTACTCTCGTACAAGTAAGTTTTGCAGGGCTAAAGATGGGGTACACTATGAAAGCTTGGTTGCAAGCTGTCTTGAGTCCTGTAGCATTAGTTGCCGTCTCGGGTGCCCTCGCGGCGATGCCTGCTCGGTTTTTAATGCCTGCTGGTTTTGCAAGATTTTCAGCTATTGTCTTGTCTTATTGCATAATGAGCTTGCCAGTCATATGGTTTGTGGCACTCGATACACGGGAACGTAATTTTTTCGTTATCTTTACAAAAAGCCTACTCAATAAAACTCGTACGCTATTTAAGTAATTAATTATTCACTTGGTGTCTTATGTTAAAAAAAATAATCTCTCGACTTGTTAAAAAGTATCGCAAAATAACTTTTAAGCTGCCAAATAATATCAGTGAAGATACTCGGCGCATTTGGGAACTAATCCGTGAAAAGAAACTCACCTACCTTTCAGATAGTCGTCTAAGCTCTTTAGTAAACAACTGCAAAAGGATTGAATCCGAAAAAGTGCCTGGTGATATTATTGAAGCAGGATGCGCTCTAGGGGGGTCTTCACTTTTGTTGTGTAGCGTAAAAAACAAAAATAGAAAACTAAATATCTACGACGTTTTCGAGACAATACCTCCACCCGGTGAAAAGGATGGATCAGATGCTCACCAGCGATATGAAGTAATAACAAGCGGACAAGCAAAAGGAATAGACGGAAACAACTATTACGGCTATGAAGAAAACTTAATGGAAGAGGTTGAAAACCTTTTTAAGAGAAATAACTTGGAGATTTCGGATAACGAGGTAGCGCTCATACAAGGACTTGTCCAAGATACTTTAGAAGTAACAGGTCCCGTTGCTTTAGCTCACATTGACCTTGATTGGTATGACCCCGTAATGCATTGCTTAGACAAAATTTTGCCTCACCTTTCACCAGGGGGCACAATCATATTTGACGACTACAATGATTGGTCTGGGTGTCGCGAAGCGGTAGATGAATATTTCAGTAAGCACAGCAAGAATAATTACAAATTTGACGCTTCAAGCGGGCACCTTTGTATAAGTAAAGTACGGTAATTACATGGCCATCACACAAAGTAGTCTACCGAAACTTCTCAAAAACTGGGAAGGTGGCCGTGTTTTTTTTGAACCATTACACGGTAACAACGGAGACCGTTTAATTGAATTGGGTGCAATTCATGAATTAAAGGCAGCTGGTTTGCACTTAACAAACTCGCCTGCGAATGCTGATTTAATCGTCATGAATGGTGGAGCAGGACTGACTGATGTATGGGAGCATGCGTTCGCGAAATTAAGTGAGCTATCAGCCGCTCACCTTACCACTCCCTTGATTATTCTTCCTAGTACGATTCAATGTAGCGATCCTAATATAATGCTTTCGGCATTACAGAATCGTACAGCAAAAGCTTATGTTTACTGTCGCGAAGAGAACTCCCTGCAAAGAATGTCCGATATTGATTTTCCTCCCTATGTTGAAATTGGCATTGACCATGACATGGCATTTGCTTTGCTTGACGCTCCTTTAATACAACACCTCCGCTCACTTCCCTCGAAGGGTTATAATCTTATTGTAGAGCGTGCTGACCAAGAAGGTGTAACTGGAGGACAAGAATTCGCGGTAGGGAATTCCTCTCTCAAAAAGTACATTCCCAAATCCATCAAACGGCACTTAAAACGGCTTGTATATACCAAAGCAGGCGAGAAGACACCATTTGCTATTGCTGCTAAAGAATTTTTATCCGCCAATGAAAGTTCCCTAGGGAAACTGCCTACGTTCTGCTTTGATGCAAGCCGACCAGACTTAATCACATTCGATAAATTCTGCCGCTTAATTGCACAGTCAGAATGTGTTGTTAGTACACGATTGCATGTTGGCATATTGGCCGCAATGCTGAGAAAGAAAACTTATATTCTAGGTGGCCTCAAAAAATTAGGGAAAATCAACGGTATTTACGAGTACTCTATGCGCGAAGGGCCTCATGTTCGCATGGTAAGTTACAGCGATAATAAAATTACATTGCTGAAATAAATATTGTTGTCTATAGATGGTTAGAATACCCCTATGCTTAGTCTATCAATCATTATTCCCACTCATAATCGAGCAGAAATACTGTCTCGTACTTTGGCTTGCATGCAGAATCTCACAGTTCCTTCCAAGCTGCAAGTTGAGTTAGTCGTCGTCGCAAATAATTGCAGTGACGATACGGTTGCTATCAGCAAAGAAGTGATCGAAAGCTTAAGCTTCCCCGGGAAAGTGGTTGAGGAGTTTATTCCAGGGCTAAGCGCAGCGCGGAACCGTGGAGCCCAAGAAGCCACGGGAGAAATTTGCGTCATGATAGATGATGATGTCAAATTCCCTTCAGGATGGATAAGTGAAATCGGAGATTTCTTTGAACAATCGCCCGCTGATATTGCAGGAGGTCGTGTTGTGCTTTGGTGGGATGCAGTTGAGCGCCCTAGTTGGTTTACTCCTGTGCTCGACAACCTACTAAGTGTATCCGATCTTGGCGATCATGCCGTAGAGCTGCATGGTTACAATGGTATCGTAGGCGCTAACTTTTGGTTTAGAAAAAAAGTATGGGAAACCATTGGAGGGTTTGATAGCGGATTAGGGCGTAACGGCAAATCAGCGGTTGGTGGCGAAGAAAGCGACTTTATCAAACGCGCATTAGAAGCCAATTTTCGTGTCTTCTATACCCCCGATGGGGCACTAGACCACTGGGTAGCTCCTGGAAGAATTAAAGAAGAATACCTTTTGCGTGTAGCAACTGGAAACGCTCGTGGAAGAGTTCGCATGAAACCTAAAATGAATTTATACACCTGGATTCGTTGTCTACTTGGCCACACTTACCTTTTCACTGCCAATCAACTAAAGGCTTGGATAACAAGAGTCGGCTATGGTCGCAATGCTTCTATTACATATGCCGTCCTAAGCTCTGCCGGAGTAGGGGGCCTTTTGGGATTGTACGATCGGTTCAAACATTAATTAAATCGCTCCCTTGGCTACTTTTAGAACACTCCCTTATTCGCCTTAAATAATTTGGTTTGTTATTCAGCAATGAACCTGCTGACGACAGCAGTTCGATTATCGCTTGAGCTACAGAGCGTTGTTTTTGGCATTAACTCTCAAAGTCTTACCTGCTTTAATAAACATGCCTAACAACACACATGGACTCGTAGCGCATGGTGATGAAATGTATGGTGTGGGAACCGTTATTTTCAATCTTTGCAAAGGCTTAGCGAACCAAGGAAAAACACCCATAGTGGTTGCGATTCGCGATGGCCTCTTAGTCGAACAATGCAAAAAACTTGGTTACAAAACGATCGTTCTTGATCTTCCCCCCTCGCCTAGCCTTTATAGCAAAATTTCACAAGCAATTCCTTCTCTGATCAAGCACCATGCATGGACGAATAAAGCTTATGAATCTCTATGCGAAGTCATTCATAAAGAAGCAATCGACTCGCTTACTATGCAATGGCCTAGTCACGTTACTTTTGTTGGCAAAGCTGCTCGGCGGTTAAATCGCAAATGCTTTTGGATGATGCCAAATGAAATTAGAAAAAAACGATTTGGTCTCAATCGTCGATATTATCAATCGGTATGTAAAAGAAATCGAATCATCCCTCTTCCAAATAGTCAATACACAGGAAAATCGCTGTGCAATGATTTGTCTAAACTATCGGCTCAAGTTCTCTATCTTGGAATCGATACTAAAAATCGTTTCAACCCTGAAATCACAAAAGGTATTTCTCGCACAGCCCTAGGCATCGACGAAAATGTTAATCTGTTTGGCATCTTTGCTATGGTTACACCACGCAAAGGACAAGATATTTTCTTCAAAGCGATGATGAATGTTATCAGCAATACCGAGAATCATCTGCTAGTTGTAGGAGATGACAAACTCGGTATGTTTGATCGAATGCAAACTATTGCACGCGAACAGGGGGCAACTCATCGACTACATTGTACTGGCTGGACGGATAAACCCGAGGAATACTACTCAGCGATTGACGTTGCTGTGAATTCAAGAATCGATCCTGAACCCTTCGGTTTATCCGTAGTCGAAGCGATGTCGATGCAAAAACCTATCCTGGTTCACGCTTCGGGGGGACCAGCAGAAACGGTCCTTGATGGCCAAACTGGCTGGCACATGCCTGACGCAAGCGTTGAATCGTTCCAAAAGGGTATCGAACGTGCACTGGCCGATCGCGATCGCTGGAAACAAATGGGAATTGCAGCACGAAAGCATACGCTAGAGAATTTCTCGATTGATGCTTTTATCAATAACTATCTGACAATTACCGATCGTTGAGCAACGATTGTCCACCTAAAGCACGTTCACCATTTTTAGCGCAGCCCGTAGACCCTTGATCGGGTCACCTCGGTCTCGCCAGTCGGCCAATACCTCTAGCGATGCGGCTTTTAGCGTGTCGATCTTTTCGCTGTCAGTAACTTTTTGTAGCGCCTCTCGAAGTGCATCAAGATTATCGGGTGGAACAACATAACCGTTGAATCCGTCGCGTACCAACTCGGCAGCCGCGCCAACAACGTCTGTCGAAACGATTGCCATTCCTGCAGCAGCCGCTTCATTCACCACCAGCGCCCACGGTTCGTAGGTGCTGGGCAAACAGAGAACGTCCGAAGCGCGATAAACCTTGCTTACGTCAGCTTGATCGTTCAAGAAGCCGGTCCAAATGAGACGTTCCGAAAGTTCGCTAGGCACGAGGGCCTGTAGCTGCTCTTTCAATACACCATCGCCAAGGATCACAAGATCCCAATCGGGGCGTTCCTGCGCAAATTGCACAAAGGCTTTGACCAATAAATCAACACGCTTAACCGGTACCAATCGACCACTAAAGACGATTCGCCGACGCTTAGGATCAAAACCTAACCGAGCCTTCGCCTCGTCGATATCTTCAGAAGTCAATTGTTGGATTTGATCGTAATCAGGTTCATAAGGCATGTAAAAAATCGTATCGGGATCGGCCCCGTAGTGCTTCCAATATTCTCGTCCTAGGCTGCCACAGGAAAAGAAGCCCGTACATTGACGAATAATGCTTCCAACGATCCAGGGCTTCAGCCAACCTTTGAGTCCACTCTGAGCACTTTTATCAGAGTTGATATTACTATCACCAAAAACAAAGAAGGGAACTTGCCGACGGCGGCACCAGCGCATAATACGTAACCGGCCCGTATCGTTGTACCCACCCGAGATGACGGCATCGACTTTTTCACGCTCGAACAATTCGATGATCTTGCCGCCACGCTGGAACTCACGCAACCAACTCGTGTTGGTCGCATCCCCGTTGCTAAAATCGGTTACACCCAGCTCAGGAGTCAACTCGACTGACCAATCACGCCAACGATCAACGTGCGTATTGGCAGTGATCAAACGACATTCGGGTACCTCAGCTGCAATACGCTTCAGCTCATGCAAACGGTAAGGAGGTATCGTTCGACATACGACGGCAATCGTTCGCAGTGGCGAGTCTTGACTCATCAGCAAATACTATCCGGCCAGGTAGCTTGTGGGGGTTATTGTAACGGAATTGAAGAATTCCCTTGCAATAGTATACCCTGATTAGGCTGCCTTGTTCGCTGATTTATACAGATAAGGATTCAGCGTCGGATCGTTGTACATCTTCATTTGACGATAAACCTTTAGCAATTTACGTCCTGCGAAGATGTCTTCGAGCAATTCCGTAAGCGATTGCGATAGATCAGCTTGCTGAAGCGAACAGCGGTAGAGCTTCTCTTGTACCTTGGCTCGGTGGGCTGCGTCGGCATCTTCACGCTCAAGCTCCTCGTTGAGGTGATAAACGCGTAGCGACATAATCGATAAACGATCAATGGCCGAGCCGGGTGTTTCCGTATTCAGCTTTGCACTCGCTTCGGGCGTAACGCCCAACGAGCTACACATTTCGATCAGCGCCTCGTCGGTACGTTCGATCCAGTCGTTCCGATTCTGGTTAAAGCCATCGATGGCACGCTTTACTTCGGCAATTTTTTCGTCCGTCACATCACGGCTACGCGCGATATCTTCCTCGTGCCAAAGTTGATAATTGAATTGATGCTGTTGGCATACGACCGACATTAGACCCGTATAGGGATTCGCAAGGGGTGCTTGGTGCCAAAGGGCAACGGTCTCTGCCTGAAGTTGATTGACTTGGCTAACGATTTGGGTGCTATCAAAAGGCATTCGGATTCCTTCCCGAAATTCGGCGAGTTGTGGCTGGGGGCTAGTTGATGAATAGGGGCGAAGTGTAGGAAACCGATCGAATACGAGCAACCCGAACACGGTTACAATCTGAGAATCGTTACGCTTCTTCGATCGGCGTTGCCCCGGCAGGAGGAGTACCACCCCCTTCACGCACATGTTGGCCACGCCCTTGCGCATACTGAGATGCCTCAGGCAAGCAATCTTCGACTTTTTGCTCTGCCTGAGATGCTTCAAAGAGCTTTTGCAGAAAGGGCCGACACCATCCGCAACCGGTTCCTGCACCATAGCAATCTGCTAGCTGTGCTGCCGCTCGCGGCTTTTCGATCCGCAGGTAGTTCTCCACTTTGCGTCGTGTTACATGAAAGCAAAGGCAAAGTTCTTCGTCAGGTTCCATTGGTTAGCTCCCCGTTGCCAAACGCCACGCAACACGACGAGCAAATTGAAACTCTTCGATATCTAGCTCTTCGTTAACCGTATGGATCTGATGCTGACCGCAACCAATCGTAACGGTTGGAATACCATGGGCAGTGATCCAATTGGCATCGAGTCCCCCGTTGGCGATCCGTTCGGACAACGTCCCACCACATGCGAGAATTGCCTCTCGGGCTACTAATACCGACGGTTCCTCTTCTTCTAGCAGGAACGATTCATAGTTCAAGCTTCCTTCAAACTTCACCGAGCCACGGTGACCTTCCGTGCTTTTTGATTTCTTAAGAGCCCGTTGGAAGGCCCCTTCAATTTCCTGGACAATTTTTTCACGAAATTCGGGGTCATGGCTGCGTGCTTCGATATGCAAACGGACATGATCTGCCACGACGTTCGTGGCGACTCCGCCTGAGATCACACCAATGTTGCTAGTGCCTGTCTGCTTCGAGCCTTTTGCAGGCATCTTTACAATCTTGCCATGCCATCCATTTTCTATGAGATCAGCGATCGCCAGCGCAGCAACGCCGATGGCACTAACACCTTTCTCTGGAGCCATTCCCGCATGGCTTGGTATGCCAGTGATCTCGGCCTCCAACCGATAACCACCCGTCGCACCAATCATAACCTCCGAAGGAGACCCCCCGTCAAAGTTAAACGCTAACTTTGGCTTTCCGAGTGAACCGACCGCAACGTGTCGTGAAC